>JBPCSK010000114.1:0-1933 GCA_051007275.1 Gaiellales bacterium
ACGAGCGGCGCGACGATACGGAACTCGTCGCGGGCATGGCCGCTGGCGGTCAGCTGATCGACGATGTACCCGCCGTCGCACTCGGCGACGAGCACCACCAGCGTGCGTGGCGGGGTGGGGGCTTCGTGCGTCGCGGGCATCGTGTCCTCCTCGGAGCGTCGAGTGTCCGCAGGCTACGTCGGCGCCGCGTCTCAGCGCTGTGGCCTCTCACCCTCCCGGATGTGGGTCGCCCGCAGCCGGGCGCGTCAGCCCACGAGGCCGTCGGCTCGGTCGCGAGCGTCGGCTGCCGGATCGCGCTCGGCCAGCGGACCGTACCCGCCGCCGCACGGTCCCATCAGGCAGATGCGATCGCCGGCCTTGGCCTTGCGGTACGGGAACTTGGAACGCAGTTCCTGCTCGTCCGGGCGCCCGCGGTTGAGGATCACCCGACTGGGAGCGCCGTCTTCGCCACCGAACAGCCCTGGCGGCGCCCAGACCGAACCCTCACCCTCCAGCGAGAAGCCGGTGTCGTCGAGGAACTCGATCTCGCGGATCGAGCCGAGGCCGCCGCGCCACTGCCCGTCGCCCGCCTCGCCCTCGCGCAGCTCGTACTGCGTGACGCGCAGCGGGTAATGGGACTCGATGTCCTCCACCGGGTTATTGCGGGTATTCGCGTAGAGCGTGTCGACGGCATCCATGCCGTCCTTGCCGCGCCGCGCGCCGTAGCTGCCCTCATGGATGTCCATGTAGACCCAGTGCTCGCCATCCCGGAAGCCCGAGTAGGAGACGATCCGCAGGGTGCCGGTGCCGGCGCTGACGGCGTCGGGCAGGATCGGCGCGAGCGCGCGCATCAGCGTGTCCGCGACCAGGTTGCCGCCGGAGAAGCGCGCAATCGTGGGGGCGGGGAAGGTCGGGTTGGCAAGACAGCCCTCGGGTGCGGTGATGGCGATCGGCCGGAACAGCCCCGAGTTGGTCGGCACCGCATCGTGCGTGTCGGTGTCGAGCAGAATCGAGCGCAGCGCCACCCACACGGCGAGGTCGACGGTGCCGACGAACGGCATGTTGAGCGGCAGGTCGATCTGCGGCGACGTGCCCGCCAGATCGACCGTCAGCTCAGAACCCGCGATCGTGACGGCGACCTTGATGACGAGGTCCTTGTACGACGGATCTGGATGATCCGGATAGCCGTCGAGGCGTCCCTCGGCCTCATAGGTACCGTCAGGCAGGCGCTCGACCTCGCGGCGCATCATGCGCTCGGAGTAGTCCATCACGTCGGCGCACGCGAGGCGGAACGTGTCAATGCCGTAGCGCTCGATCAGCTCCTCGAGGCGCGCGGCACCGATCTTCGCCGCGGTCACCTGGGCCTCCATGTCGCCGACCACGAGGTGCGGCGCGCGCACGTTGTCCTTGATCAGCTGCCAGAGGACGCCGTTCGGGCGCCCCTCGTCCTCGATCTTGAGGGCGTTGAAGTGCAGGCCCTCGGCGAACGCATCGCCGGCGTCAACGATGCCGCAGGTGCCGGGCGAAAGCGCGCCGAGGTCGAGGTGGTGGGCGGTGGTGCCCGAGAAGCCGACCAGCTCGCCCGCGTGGAAGACCGGCACGATGAAGCCCACGTCGGGCTGGTGCGAGGCGCCGTAGTACGGGTGGTTGTGGATGACGACGTCGCCCGGGCGCCACTCCTGATCGGTCTCGCGGAAGCGACGCTCGATGCCGCGCACGTAGCCGGGGATCGGGCCCGACTGCAGCGGCGTCGACTGCACCGACTCGCACAGCTGGTTGGCGTCCGCATCGCAGAGCGCGCAGCCGAAGTCCTCCGACTCGCGGATGATCGACGAGTACGACATGCGCGCCAGCTTGTGGCCCATCTCGACGGCGATCGAATCGAGGCCGCCGGCGATCACGGCGGTGGTGACGGGGTCGAGCCGGCTCATGCGCGTGCCTCTCGGGTCAGGAT
>JBPCSK010000115.1:0-10205 GCA_051007275.1 Gaiellales bacterium
CCTCGAGCACGCAGCCGGTGGCGACAACCCGCACCTGCGGATTGCCGGCGGCGACGCGGCGAAGCGCCTCGAGCGCGGCCCAGGCGCCGACGCGGTCGTCGTGCGCACGCGAGGTGAGGCGCGAGCCCATCAGCTGCACCGGGCCGCTGCCGACGATGGCATCGTCGCCGACGCGCACGACCGAGCGTGCCTCGTCGCCGTTCCTGGCGCCGATGTCGAGCCACAGCTCCTTCATCTCCGTGCCGGAGGTGCGCTCGCTGCCCTTCTGCAGGTGGATCGGCACGCTGCCGATCACGCCCGGGATGTCGCCGCCCTTCGTGCGAATCGAGCACGGCTGGCCGACGAGCACGCGCGGATCCCAGCCGCCAAGGCCGCGGACACGCAGCACGCCGTCTTCCTCGATGTGCGTGACGATCAGGCCGATCTGGTCGATGTGACCGAGCATCAGCACCGCCGGCGCGTCCTCCGGACCGACGCTCGCGATCGCGTTGCCGATGCGGTCGCGGGTCACGGTGGCGAACTCGCCGGCCATCGCGGCCCACAGGTCGGCGGCCTCGCGCTCACGACCGGAGGGTCCGTGGGCCTCGAGCAGCTGGAAGAGTCGGTCTCGTGCGGCGGTGTCCATGCCGCGCAGGCTAACATCACCGTATGGGAGGGGTTGGAGCAGCGCGGGTCGTGATCACCGGCATCGGGATCCTGTCGCCCGTCGGCCTCGACACCGCGAGCTCGTGGAGCTCGCTCCTGGCCGGTCAGTCCGGCGTCGCCCCGATCCAGGGCTTCGACCCCGAGCGCATCGAGACGAAGATCGCCTGCGAGATGAAGGGCTTCGACCCCGAGTCGGTGATGGAGAAGAAGGAGGCGCGCAAGCTCGACCGCTGCAGCCTCACTGCCGTCGCCGCGGCGCGTGAGGCATGGGCGCAGAGCGGTGCCGTCATGGACGACCCCGAGCGCGTTGGCGTGATCGTCGGCAGCGCCTTCGGCGGGGCGGCCACGATCCAGTCCGGCATGCAGACCTTCTTCGAGAAGGGCCCACATCGCATCGGACCCCACCTGCACGGCGCCATGCTCGTGGACACGCCCGGCTTCGAGATCGCCCGCGACCTTGGCGCGCTCGGCACCAACTTCTCCGTCACCGCGGCCTGCGCGACGGGCGCGAGCGCGATTGGCGTGGCCGCCGATCTCGTGGCCAGCGGCAACATGGACATCTGCCTCGCCGGCGGCGTCGACACGCTGATCACCGAGTACATCCTCGGCGGCTTCTGCAACATGAAAGTGCTCGGGTCGCCCCGTGCGGGCGAGGACGTCACGACCGCCTCGCGGCCGGTCGACGCCACGCGCGACGGCTTCGTCCTGGGCGAGGGCGCCACCGTCGTCGTGCTCGAGCGCGAGGAGGACGCGCGTGCTCGTGGCGCGCAGATCATCGCCGAGGTCGTGTCGTGGGCCGTGACGAACGACGCGTACCATATCGCCGCACCCCGCGAGGACTGCGTCGGCATCGACCGCATGTTCACGACGGCGCTGCGCCGTGGCGACATCGCGCCATCGGAGGTGGGGTACATCAACCCGCATGGCACCGGCACGCAGGCCAACGACCGCCTCGAGACGCAGTCCATCCGCACCGTCTTCGGCGATGCGGCCGACGGCATCGCCGTCTCCTCGACGAAGTCGATGACCGGCCATCAGATGGGCGCCGCCGGCGCCTTCGAGGTCGCTGTCGCCGCGCTCGCCGTGCAGGAGCGCCGCGTGCCGCCGACGATCAACCTCCGAGATGCGGATCCGCTCTGCGATCTCGACTACGTGGTCGAGGGTGCGCGCGACCTGCCCGACCTCGACGTCGCGGTCTCGTGCTCGATCGGCCTGGGCGGCCACAACGCCGCCGTCGTCGTGCGTCGCGCCTGACCTGGTTGTTCCCCACGAGCCTGTGATACGGCTCGCGGGCGTGGACAGTGCGTACGCATGACGTACGCGGCGTAGCCGCGGGCGTCAGACGTGCGCACTGGGCACGTACGCCCTGGTCGGGATCAGCTGCGGGCGTACGTGCCACGTGCGCCAGCTATCGCACAGGCTCGTAGGCGGAATACCTAGTAGGCGCCGCGACCGCGCAGGATCGCCAGTGGCGTGCGCGCGATGATCGCGATGTCCATCCAGATCGACCACGACTCGAGGTAGTAGAAGTCGAGGCGGACGAGGGTGTCGAAGCCGAGATTCGAGCGGCCCGAGACCTGCCAGAGGCCGGTGATGCCGGGCAGCACGCTGTAGCGGCGACGATGCCACTGCTCGAGCAGCTGGTAGTCGCGCATGGGCAGCGGGCGCGGACCGACGAGGCTCATCTCGCCCTTGATCACATTCAGGAGCTGGGGCAGCTCGTCGATCGAGAAGCGCCGCAGGACGCGACCGACGGGGGTGTTGCGCGGGTCGTTGCGGATCTTGAAGAGCGCGCCATCGGCCTCGTTCTGCTCCTCGAGCTCGGCCTGCGCCTGCGCGGCGTTCGTGACCATGCTGCGCAGCTTGAGCATCGCGAACGGCTGCTCGCCCAGGCCAACGCGCTGATCGCGGAACAGGATCGGACCGGGGGAGGTGAGGCGGATCATCACGACGGAGATCAGCAGGACCGGGCTGAGGATCAGCAGGAGGCCGATCGAGATGACGAGGTCGAATGCGCGCTTGACGAACCAGTCGACGCCCTGGATCGTCGGCGGCACGATGTCGAACAGCGGGACGGCGAGGCCCGGCACGTAGTCCGCGTGGTGCGCGAGCACGCCGGCGGCCGTCGGCACGACCCGCAGGCGGATGCGGCGCTCGCGGCAGGCCTCCAGCGCGATCAGCATCGTCTCGTCGTCCGGCGGGCGGGCCAGCACGACGTCGTGCGGGTGGTGCTCGGAGATCGCGTCGGCCAGGTGGTCGATGTCATCGACGTGGGCGACCATTCGCAGCCCGGCACCGGGGGCGCCGGTACGCAGCGCGGCCTCGACGCTGCGCGTCGCATCGGGCTCACCCACGACGAGCACGCGGCGCTCCACGCCGACCAGCTTCGCGGTCGCATCGATGATCCACGCGTACACGCCGCGCAGGAACGGCACGAGCAGGGCCGACACGACGAACGTGTACGGGAAGATCAGGTACGTCGTGAAGCGCTCGTTGTTCGTGACGACGGAGAAGATCGCGATCACCACGACGGCGACGAAGAGGCCGGCGACGATCTGCGCGCCGCCCGGGCGCGTCTCACGCGGGCGGTAGAGGCCGTTGCGGGCGAAGATCAGGACCGACACGAGCAGGACGAACGGCAGCCAGGCCCGCTCCGCCGCCCACAGCTGGTCGGCGTAGACCGTGCGGCTGTTGAGCACCTCGCGCAGCACGAGGCCCGAGAAGATCGCGGCGCTGATGCCGAACACGTCGATCGCGAGCAACACGAGGACGTCGAGCCCGCGACCGATCAGGTGGCGCAGGCGACGCGTCGAGACGCCGGTCTCCGAGCGGGGATCCCTGACGACGCGCGGGGACTCCGCAACGGGGCTCGGCGCGGTGTCGCCGGGATCCGGAGAGACAGGAGCGGACACGTCGCTGAGTCTACCGCGCGAAACGCCGAGTTCCTACCTCGTGGCAGGCGTGTGACACCGCATCGTTATGCGGGATCAGGGCCTCTGCGCGGTGCGGATCAGGCGCCGACGACGCGGCCGGTCAGCTCGGCGCGGCTCGACTGGTCGAGCAGGCGCTGCAGCCCCTCGCGCAGCTCGATCGTCGGCTCCCAGCCGAGCAGCTCCTGCGCGCGCGTGATGTCGGGACGACGCTGCTGCGGGTCGTTCACCGGCAGCGCCTCGAAGACGATCTCGCTCTTGGAGCCGGTCAGCTCCACCACCATCTCCGCCAGCTCGAGCAGCGAGAACTCGCCGGGATTGCCGATGTTGACGGGCTCGTGCTCGGTCGAGAAGAGCAGGGCGAGAATGCCGGTGACGAGGTCATCCACGTAGCAGAAGGAGCGCGTCTGGGCACCCGTGCCGAAGACGGTGATCGGCTTGTCCTCGAGCGCCTGGCGGACGAACGTCGGGATCGCGCGGCCGTCGAACGCGCGCATGCGCGGGCCGTAGGTGTTGAAGATGCGGACGATCGCGGTGTCGAGGCCCTGCTGGCGGTGGTACGCCATCGTCATCGCCTCGGCGTAGCGCTTCGCCTCGTCGTAGACGCCGCGCGGGCCGATCGGATTGACGTTGCCCCAGTAGGTCTCGGGCTGCGGGTGGATCAGCGGGTCGCCGTAGACCTCGCTCGTCGACGCCGTCAGGAAGCGGGCGCGCTTCGCCTTGGCCAGACCGAGCGCGTTGTGCGTGCCGTACGAGCCGACCTTCAGCGTCTGCAGCGGCAGGCGCAGGTAGTCGATCGGGCTGGCGGGGGACGCGAAGTGGAGGACGTAGTCGACGTCGCCGGGGATGTCGATGTACTCCGTCACGTCGTGCTGGACGAACGTGAAGTTGGGATCACGCAGGTGCGCGATGTTCGTCAGCGAGCCGGTATCGAGGTTGTCGAGGCACCAGACCCGATGGCCTGCGCTCAGGAGACGCTCGCAGAGATGGGAGCCCAGGAACCCGGCTCCACCGGTGACAACGGTGATCGGCATGGGGGAAGGGTACCCCTTACGGGGTCGCCGTGCTCTCCGTCTCGATCACGGGGCGCACGGGCCAGAAGACCGTCGACAGCACCGCGAGCAGGATGCCGACGATCAGACCGAGGACGACCGCGATCAGCAGCGAGAACTGCTTCGAGGTGGGGGCGACCTTCGCGCCGCGTGCGGGCGTGATCACGCTGCCGCCCTCGACGTTCTGGATGTAGTCGACCTGCGCCTGCAGATCGGGCAGCTGCTCCTGCAGCAGCGCCTCGGTGTTCGAGTCGTACTGGAGGATGCCGAGCAGCGGCGCGGTCAGCGAGGCGCGCTCGGCGGCGTTGAGATTGGCGCTCGCCAGCTTGTCGAGCTGCGCCTTGACGTCGTCGGCGTCGGCGGACAGCGTGTCGATGCGCTTCTGCAGGCTGTCGCGGGCCGCGATCACGGCGTCCCGCTTGGCGTCGGTGTACGCGTTCGACTTGGCGACGACCTGCTCGGCCATCGAGTTGGCGGCCGCGGCGGACTGTGCCGGCGTGAACGGCCCCTGCACGGTCACCTGCGCGAGCGGCACGGCGATGCCCTTCACGCCGACGGCGGTCGAGATCAGCGCCACGGACACGTGGCCCGTGAGCGCGCCCGTCGGCAGTCCGGCCGCCTTCTCGGCAACCTCCTGGTACTGGCGCTGCTTGGCGAGCGCCGTCGCGTAGAGCGGGTTCGACGAGAGCGGGTTCGGCACGAGCGACCCGTTCGGGCTCACCGGCTGCCCCAGATAGACGGTCGCGGTGCCCTGCGTGAGGTTCTTGTTAGACGTGCGCGTGATCGTGAACGAGCCGACGACGGCGAGCACGACGCAGATCGCGACGATCCACCAGCGCTTCAGGATCCGATCGACGTAGTTGCGCAGGTCGATCTCCTGCTCGGTTCCGCGGTCAGACGCCACGGGCTCATGGTACGCGACGATCCCGGCGATCCCTGCCGGGTAGGATCTCGGCACGAATTCGCCGTCCGACGATCGGAGCCCCCATGCGCCGCATGATCACCGCCCTCATCCTCGTCGCGCTGCTCGTCGGCGCGGCATCCGCGCTCGCGAGGCCAGCCGGCACGCGGCAGTCGCCCACCGGCAATATCCAGGCGTCGTACATGTTCGTGTTCAACGGCCCGACGTCGACGATGACGCCCGTCGCGGGGAGCCCCGGCGTCTACACGTTCTCGATGCCGCTCACGTCGTCGGCGCAGCCGGTCATCTGGTTCACCGTCCGTCCGTCCCGCATGACCGGGACGTTCCCGATGTCGCAGTTCGTCGCCCTGTGGACGCTGAACACGGCGTTCGGCTTCTCGGCCGATCCGCCGAACGTCGCGATCTCGACGACGTCGCGCGGGGTGCCCAACGTGTTCGTGGCGGAGATGTCGAACGCCGTTGTGCAGGCCAGTGGGGTGTCGAACACGCTGGTGCTGCAGGCGACGATGACCGCGCTGCAGGGCCAGAGCCTCAGCGCCGTGCAGGGCAGCAAGACGAGCTTCCTCGGACAGAGCGCGAAGACCACGAGCGCGTCGCCCGTGACGAGCGCGAAGCAGACGACCGTGTTCGTCGAGCGGTCGGTGTGCGCGTCCGGCAACTGCGTGCCGGTGCCCATCAGCTGAGGCGGGAGCGGGGGTCGCATTCGCTGACCGGTGCGATCGGCTCGCTGGTTTCACCCGGTAGGATCGGTGCGATGAGGATCGTCATCGTGGATCCGCGCGGCGAGACGCGCCCGTATGACGATGCGCTCGCGGCGGCACTCGCGGCGCGGGGCAACGACGTGGAGCTCGTGACGAGTGCGCCGCGCGTCGCCCAGCCGCCGGCTCCCGCTGGCGTGGCCGTGCGGCACGCGTTCTACCGCCTCGCCGATCGCGTGCCCGGCGGCGCGCGCAAGGTGGCGCGCGGGTTGGAGCACCCGCTGGACCTGCTGGGTCTCACGCCGTCGCTGGTGCGCCGCCGCCCCGCTGCCATCCACCTCCAGTGGCTGCCGCTCGGGGCTGTCGACCGCGGCTACTGGCGCGCGGTGCAGAGCCTGCTCGGCGTGCCCGTCACGTACACGGCGCACGATGCGCTGCCGAACAATCCCACGCCCAAGCGTCTCAGGCGCGCGACGGCCAACGCGCGCGCCTTCGGTCGCGTGATCGTCCACTCGGTGCACGGGCGCGACGCCCTGGTCGACCAGCTCGGCGTGGAGACCGCACACGTTCACGTGATTCCGCACGGAGCGCTCACCGCGTACCGCGACGTGACGCCGGTGGCGCCCGCCGTCGACGAGGGCGCGCCGCTCGTCGCAATGCTCGGCCTGCTGCGCCCGTACAAGGGCCTCGATGTCCTGCTCGACGCGTGGCCGATCGTGCGCGCCGCGATCCCCGACGCGCAGCTGCTGGTGGCGGGGCGCGTGCTCGGCGACCCCGACGGCGCTGCGCGCCTCGAGCGCATGGCCGCCGAAGGTCTGGGCGTGATCAGCGATCTGCGCTTCACGCCGACCGAGGAGTTCGTCGGCGCGATGCTGCGGGCCGACATCGTCGTGCTGCCCTACCGGCGCATCGACCAATCCGGCGTCCTCTTCGCCGCGCTCGCGCTCGGTCGCCCGCTCGTCGCGAGTCGGGTTGGCGGCTTCGCCGAGGTCATCGAGCAGGAGGGGGCGGGCGTGTGCGTCGAGCCCGGCGATGCCACCGCGCTCGCCGCGGCGCTGATCGAGCTGCTGCGTGATCCGGCGCGGCGCGAGGCGATGGCCGCGGCCAGCCGCAGGGCCGCCGATGGTCCGTTCAGCTGGGATGCGATCGCCGCGGCGACCGAGCGCGCCTACACCGCCTGACACGCGTCTGACGCCGAGGGCGTCCTACACTGCCGCCATGAAGATCGCCGTCGTCGGCACGGGCGCCATGGGCTCCGTCTACGCCGCGCTCCTCGCGGGCGCGGGCAACGAGGTGTGGGCGATCGATCGCTGGCAGGACCACGTGGATGCCATCAACGCCAACGGCCTGCGCGTCGAGGGCGCGAGCGGCGACCGCACCGTGCCGCTGCGCGCCTCGGTGAATGCGGCCGACGCCGGCGTGTGCGACCTGGTGATCGTGGCCACGAAGGCGCTCGACGTCGAGGCGGCGGCGGAGTCGATCCGACCGCTGCTCGGTTCCGACACCGTCGTCCTGCCGATCCAGAACGGTCTCGGCGCGCCGGACCGCATCGCGAGCGTGGTTGGGGAGGAGCCGGTGATGATCGGCGTGACGGGTGGATTCGGCGCGTCGATGCGCGGCCCCGGCCATGCGCATCACAACGGCTGGGAGCTGGTGCGCCTCGGCGAGCGTCGCGGACCGGCGACGGATCGCGTGCGCACGGTCGCGCAGGTGTGGGAAGACGCGGGCTTCCGCGTCGCCGTCTACGACGACGTGGATCAGCTGGTGTGGGAGAAGCTCCTCTGCAACTCGACGTTCAGCGGCACGTGCGCGCTGCTCGAGTGGCCGATCGGGGAGGTGCTCGCCGATCCGCACGCGTGGAGCATCGCGTCGGGGTGCGCGAGCGAGGTCTATGCAGTCGCGCGGGCGAAGGGCATCCACCTCGACTTCGACGATCCGGTCGCGTACGCGCGCGCTTTCGGCGAGACGATCCCGGGTGCGCGCCCGTCGATGCTGCTCGATGTGCTGGCGGGGCGCCCGTGCGAAGTCGACGTGATCAACGGCGCGATCGGCCCGGCCGCTCGCACCGTCGGCCTCGAGGCGCCGATCAACGACACGGTCGCCGCGCTCGTCCGCGCGAAGAACCTCCGCGCGAGCTAGAGCTCGGGCTCGTCGACGGGGCTGTACGACAGCCCGTCCTGCTCGAACCGCCGCATGTACGGGACCATGTAGTCGCAGACGGTGCTGACGATCAGGTCGCCCTTGTCGGTCGTGGCGTGCTTCGGCGCACCGGACGCACCCTGGTTGGTGAGCTCCTCGAACAGCCAGAGCTCCTTCACGAACGGGTCGGTCGTCGGCACCTGGCCCTGCGCGTGCTCCATCTGCATCAGGTCGGGGAAGAGCGCGAGGCCGATCGACGTCTCGGCCTCACCGGCGTGGCCCCAGCCCTCCCAGACGTCGAACGTGCCCTTCGGCAGCCGCTGGTTGGTGATCACCCACCAGTCGATCGTGGCGATGCTCATCTCGGGGTGCGCGATCTTCGCGTCGCGTCCCGCGGTCTCGATCGGCGGGATGTTGCCGTCGTGCGCGTTGAGCAGCAGCACGCGGTTGATGCCCCAGTGGTGGAGCGACGCGAGCACGTCGCTGATGACGCGCGTCTGCGTGTCGGAGCTGAGGCTGATCGCGATCGGCTTGTGCCGGTAGTGCCCGCTCATGCCGAGGTAGTTGGCGGGTAGCACGAACGTGCGCTCGAGCTGCTCTGCGATGCGAACGGCGAGCGCGTGCGACGTGAGCCCGTCGGTGCCCATCGGCATGTGGTCGCCGTGGCTCTCGCACGCGCCCATTGGCACGATCGCGGTGGTGAACCCGCCGGCGGTGAACTCCGCCGTCGTCATCAACTCGAGCTGCACGCCCTCCATCGAACCCCTCCCCGGGAAGTGTGCGGCGAGCCTAGCAACCCTCGGCCGACCCGAAGAGGACGCCGATCAGGTTCGGAATGGGGTCTGACCCCAAACCGAACCTGATCGCCCTAGGCGACCGGGTCGGCGTCGAAGCGCACGATCGTGCTGGCCCAGGAGAGGCCGACGCCGAAGCCCGACAGCAGCGTCGTCTTGCCGGCGAGCTCGCCGTCGCGTGCGAGCGAGGCGATCAGGAACGGGATCGAGCTCGAGACGAGGTTGCCCGTGTCGCGGATGCGGATCGGCACGCGCGCCGGGTCGAGCTTCATGCGCCGCACGAGGTACGACAGCATGTGGTTGCTCGCCTGGTGGAGCAGGAAGAGATCGACATCGTCGGGGGCGATGCCGTTGGCCGCCGTCACGCGGTCGACGTCGGCGGGGACCGTGCCGAGCATGAACTCGAAGATCGCGCGTCCGGCCATCGACAGGCAGCGCGTGCCCTCGGCGTCGGGCTCGACGATCAGGTTGCGCGCGCCCGAGCCGTCGGTGCCGAAGGTGAACTCGCCGAGCTGGCCGCCGGGACCCTCTCGGGTGATCCACGTCGCCGCGGCGCCGTCGCCGAACAGCGGCGAGGTGCCGCGGTCGGCCGGATCGATCACCTTCGAGTACGGATCCGACGTGACGAGCAGCGCGTTGTCGAGCCCCAGCGTCTCGAGCATGCCGCGCACGACGGCGAGGCCGTAGACGAAGCCGGAGCAGCCGAGGCCGATGTCGAAGCACGCCGTCTCCTTCGTCAGGCCGAGGCGGTCCTGGATCAGCGCGGAGGTATGCGGCAGGCCGTAGTCGGGGTTCTGCGTGCAGACGATCAGCAACTGGACGTCCTCGCGCTTGAGGTCGGGGCACTTCGCGAGCAGGTCCTCGGCGGCGGCGACGCCCATGTCGGCCGCACCCTCGCCCTCAGCGGCGATGTGACGCTGGTGGATGCCGAGCTTGTCCTCGAGGAACTCGCGGTCCCACTCGAAGCGCTCGATCAGCTCGTCGTTGCCGACCGTTCGCTCGGGCAGGTACGTGCCGATCGCGCG
>JBPCSK010000116.1:0-1219 GCA_051007275.1 Gaiellales bacterium
GTGCACGCACGCCACGGCGAGTGTGCGAAAGCCGGGCAACGCAGAGCGCTGCCGCTCGGGTGACGGGTGGGATTCTCAAGCAGTTCGAGACGTGATGGAGACGCGCTGGCTGGCGAACCTCCTTCGACAGTCTTGCGTGCCCCGATCCCAAAAAACGAGCACCGAGCGACATTCACTACAGCTGTATCCGGCGCGCCAAATGAGGCCTGGAGCCGAATCTGACGCATCGGCAATTGACGCGGTGTGCGGGGCCACACCGCACGGGTTCGTGCGGGTCGCCGCTGGGCGCGAGCGGGCTGGCTAGCCGAGCGTGCCGGCGACGTGCTCGCGAATCGCCGCGCGCATGCGCTCCGGCGTGACCGATTCGGGGTGCAGCATCACGTGCAGCGCGAGGCCCTCGATCAGCGCCGCGTAGGTCCGCGCCCACTCTCGCGCGTCGACGGTGCGCAGCTGCTGCGCCCGGATGCCGGCATCGACCGCCTTCTCCATGCGCCGTCGCCACCCGTCGTAGAGCCGCTCATGTCGCTCGGCGAGATCAGGCGTGCGCGCCGCGCGGGCGGCCAGCTCGCTCCAGACACGCTGGTCGTCCACCTGCTCGGGCGTATCCGGCACCGACGCATCGCCGAGGGCGATCAGCACCTCGCTCGGCGTCGTCGCCTGCTCGAGCTCGGCCGCGATGCGCGCTGCGCTGCGCTCCGCCAACGCATCGAGCACGGCGCCCAGCACCTGGTTCTTCGTTGCGAACCAGTGCGTGATCGTGCCGGTCGACACCTCGAGCTCGGCAGCGAGACCGCGCATCGTCGTAGCCTCGTAGCCCTCGCGGGCGATCAGCCGGACGGCGCCGTCGACGATCTCGGCACGGCGCAGCTCGGCGATCGACGCCCGCGGCATCAGCCCACCTTCGGCCACGCGGCCACGCCGTGCGTGCCGCGCTTGCGCATCTCGTTGACCAGCACGACCTTCTGGATCTCGCTCGTGCCCTCCCAGATGCGGTCAACACGCAGATCGCGGTAGAAGCGCTCCACGGCGTTCTCGCGCATGTAACCGCGCCCGCCGAGCACCTGGACGCACGAGTCGACGACGCGGTTGGCCATCTCCGAGGCGAACAGCTTGATCGCCGAGGCCTTGGCGTGCAGCGTCTTCGGGTCGATCGTGCCCTGCGTGACCTCCCACGCCACCTGGTACGTGACGGCGCGCGCCGCCGCAATGTCGGCCACGG
>JBPCSK010000117.1:0-3054 GCA_051007275.1 Gaiellales bacterium
TGCGGAGGACCTCCTCGCGCGGGCCGACGGCCTCGATGTGGCCATTGCGGATCGCGATGGCGGCGTCGTGCTGGACGCCGAAGTCGCCGTCGGCGTCGACCGAGGCGAGCGTGGCGAGGTTGTCGATCAGGAGGTCAGCGGGCTGCATGCCGTGAGTGTACGTGCGGGCTTGAGGCGACCTCGCGCACAGCGTGCGCGCGTTCGCGCGTAATTCTGACCAATCTCTGACTAGAATCGGCGCTATGGATGTCAGCGTGTACGAAGCCAAGACCCACCTCTCCCGCCTGATCGGCGATGTCGAGGCCGGCCGCGAGATCACCATCACCCGTCATGGGAAGCCGGTTGCCCGTCTGGTGCCGATCGTCGATGGCAAGGATGAGGCGGCCGCGGCGGTCGAGCGACTGCGAGCGCTCAAGCGCGAGCTCAACCTGAAGGCGACGCCGGCCGAGATCCGCTCGTGGATCGACGACGGAAAGAAGCAGTAGTGCCATTCGTCCTCGACGCGTCGGCCGCGCTGGAGGCTGCGTTCGACGACGAGTCGGGTGCGGTCGGCAGCGCCGTCGCAAAGCGGCTGTCCGGTGATACCGCGTACGTACCGTCGGTGTGGTTCAACGAGGTGGTGCACGCGATGCTTCAAGCGGTGCGCCGCGGTCGACTCTCACTTGAGGATGCGCATGCCGTGCTCGCGGCGCTCACGGACTGTCGCATTACCGCAGTGCCCGATCAGCGAGAGACGAAGGCGCTCCTCGATGTCGCGCACCGCACGGGGCTCTCCGCCTATGACGCCTCGTACCAGCTGCTTGCGATCGACACCGGACTCGAGCTCGCGACGTGTGACCGCCAGCTGCGCGCTGCCGCGGAGCGCGCGGGCGTGCCCTGCTTCTAGGTGGTGAAGCCCTCCAACGAGCCCGCGTACCGGTCTGATCACTGCTATAACTCGATCCAATAAGTGAAACAAGCGATCCTCATACCTCACGGACGAGGATCCCGAACCTCCCAGGAGACCCCCGACATGGGCATTCGCATCAACGACACCGCGCCGAACTTCACCGCGCAGACCACCGAGGGCGAGATCGACTTCCACGACTGGATCGGCGATTCGTGGGCCGTCCTCTTCTCGCATCCCAAGGACTTCACGCCGGTCTGCACCACCGAGCTCGGCTACATGGCCAGCATCAACGGCGAGTTCCAGAAGCGCGGCGTGAAGATCATCGGCCTCTCCGTCGACCCGGTCGACCGTCACGCGCAGTGGGCCGACGACATCGAGGAGACGCAGGGCACGCGTCCGAACTTCCCGATGATCGGCGACACGGACTTCAACGTCTCCAAGCTGTACGACATGCTCCCGGCCGACGTCGAGGGTGACGTCGCCGACCGCACGCCGATGGACAACCAGACGGTGCGCAACGTGTTCGTGATCGGCCCGGACAAGAAGGTCAAGCTCGTCCTGGCCTACCCGATGACGACCGGCCGCAACTTCGACGAGGTCCTGCGCGTGATCGACTCGCTGCAGCTGACCGCGAAGCACAAGGTCGCAACGCCTGCTCAGTGGCAGCAGGGCGGCGACGTCATCATCGCGGGCTCGGTCAATAACGAGCAGGCCAAGGAGATCTGGCCCGAGGGCTGGAAGGAGCCCAAGCCGTATATCCGCATCGTGCCCCAGCCGAAGGGCTAGGCACTGAACGCACTGGCGGGCGGCCGGTCGGGGGACTGCCGCCCGCCAAGTGCGTGTTCTTTATGTGCTACCGTGTAGCACATGGCTGACTCCATTGGCATCCGCGAGCTCCGTCAGTACGCGAGCACGTATCTCGCCCGGGTGAAGGACGGCGAATCCCTCACTGTCACGGAGCGCGGCAAGCCCATTGCGCGGCTCGTACCGGTCCGCGAAGGCGAGGATGATTGGGAGGCGCGGTGGATTGCCGAGGGTCGCATGCGCCCCGCCACGCTGCCGCCGTCGTCGTGGGCCGACTTCGAACCCGTATCGCTGCTGGACGAGAACGGCGTCTCCATGCTCGACGTTCTCGACGATCTGCGCCGTGACGCGGGAGAGCCGAGCAGGTTCGACTCGTGATGCTCTACCTCGATGCTTCCGCATTCGTCTCGGCGCTCGGTGGTGAGCCGCATTCGGAGCCGATGCGACGGGTGATGATGGAGCATCCGACGGTGTCCTCGGTATTGCTCGAGATCGAGGTTGCGCGTGTGACAGCGGGGTACGGCGAGGACGTTCGCCGGCTCGCGCGCGAGCGGTTGCAGGCTGTGCGCCTGGTCGACATCGACCGTGCCGTCGTCGCGAAAGCGGCGCAGATCGCTCCCGAGGTGCGACTGCGCTCGCTCGATGCGATCCATCTCGCCACTGCACTGCTCCTGCCGGAACCCGTCTCGATGATCACGCTGGATCAGCGGTTGAAGGCCGCGAGCATGATGGTCGGCGTCGACGTGTCGACGAACTGATTCGCCCGCCGCTGCGAACCTCCTGACATGCCCAATCGCCTTGCGCACGAGACGTCTCCGTACCTGCTGCAGCACGCCGACAATCCGGTGGACTGGCAGCCCTGGGGCGACGCGGCGTTTGCCGAGGCGGCCGAGCGCGACGTGCCGGTGCTCCTGAGCATCGGCTACGCCTCGTGCCACTGGTGCCACGTGATGGCGCACGAGTCGTTCGAGGACGTCGAGACGGCGACGATGATGAATCGCCTGTTCGTCAACGTGAAGGTCGACCGCGAGGAGCGCCCGGATGTCGATGCGCTCTACATGGAGGCCGTGATCGGACTGACCGGCCACGGCGGCTGGCCGATGACCGTGTGGCTCACCCCCGATGGGCGGCCGTTCTACGGCGGGACGTACTTTCCGCCGCAGAATCGCCCCGGCATGCCGAGCTTCCGTCAGGTGATGGACGCCGTCAGCCAGACGTATCGCGACCGTCGTGATGACGTCGAGGTGCAGGCGGAACGCATCTCGACCGCGCTCAAGGCCACGAACGATCGCCACGCCAGCGAGGAGGCCGAGTACGACGACGCGCCCGGCGGGGCGTTGATCGACCGCTCGATCGCCAAG
>JBPCSK010000118.1:0-3699 GCA_051007275.1 Gaiellales bacterium
GCTGCTGGCCGAGCGCCGCCTGGCGCCGACGTCGGTCGAGACGTTCGTCACGCCGCGCCGCATCGCCGTGATCGCCGAGGGCGTACCATCGGAGGCGCCGGCCGAGACGCTCACCCACACGGGTCCGCCTGAGAAGGCCGCCAAGGACGACGCGGGCAACTGGACCAAGGCGGCCGAGGGCGTCGCCCGCAAGCACGGCCTCACGCCCGATCAGCTCGAGGTCCGCGACGGTCTGCTGACTGCCACGGTCACGTCGCCGGCCGAGCCGCTCGCCGCGCACGCGCAGGCGCTGGTCGACGGGCTGATCGAGGGCCTGCAGATGCCGAAGAACATGCGCTGGGGCACCGGCACGCTGCGCTTCTCGCGCCCGATCCGCACGCTGATCGTCATGCACGGCGACGCCGTGCTGCCCGCCGAGGTCCAGGGCGTGCAGAGCGGCCGGATCACGCGCGGCCATCGGCTGCTCCGGCCTGAGCTCGAGGTCACCAGCGTCGCCGATTGGGCCGTCGATCTCGGCGGTGCCGGCGTCGGCGTCCGCACCGCAGACCGACGCGAGATCATCGAGGCCCTCCTGCTCTCGAGCGCCAAGGCGCACGACGCGGCGTGGGAGGATCCGGGCAACGTGCTCAACGAGGTCGTGTACCTCGTCGAGTGGCCGCGCGTCCTCGACGGTGCGATCAGCGAGCGGCACCTGGCCCTGCCCGAGCGCGTCCTGATTACGGCGATGCAGTCGCACCAGCGGTACCTGCCGCTGCGCGGCGCCACCGGCACGCTGCGCCCCGCGTTCCTGACGGTCGTGAACTCCCACCCCGATGCCGACGCCACGGTCCGGGCCGGCAACGAGCGCGTGCTCGCCGGCCGTCTCGACGACGCGGTCTTCTCGCTCGAGAAGGATCGTGCGCGCGGCATCGAGGCGATGGCTGAGGAGCTTGACCGCATCACCTTCCACCAGCGGCTCGGCACGTTGGCGGATCGCACGGCGCGGCTGATGGCGCTCGTCGAGGTGCTGGCCGACGACTCCGGCATCACCGGCGACGACCGCGCCCATGCCGTCGAGGCCGCGCGTCTGGCCAAGGCCGATCTCGCCTCGACGCTGGTCGGCGAGTTCGCCGAGCTGCAGGGGGAGACGGGCATGGAGTACGCCCGTGCCGCCGGCAAGCCAGAGGCCGTCGCCGTCGCGATCCGCGAGCAGTACCAGCCCGATGGCGCCGGCCGCCCGCTGCCCGAGACCCTGCCCGGAGCCTTGCTCGCGCTGGCCGACCGCTTCGACCAGCTCGTCGGGGTCGTCGCCATCGGCGAGCGGCCCACCGGCTCGCGCGACCCGTATGCGCTGCGGCGCGCCGACGCGGGCATCGTCGAGATCCAGGCGCGCTACGGCCTCACGCTCGATCTCCCGCGCCTCGTCGCCCAGGCGCATGCGCTGCTCGTCGGCCAGAGCGCCGACCTGGAGCTCGACCTCGAGGCCACGCAGGAGATCGTCGTGCCCTTCATCCTCGATCGCGTGGATCAGGCGCTCGGCGAGGCCGGCGTGCCCGTCGACGTCCAGCGCGCGGCGCGCGGCGCGGGCAGCGTCGATCCGGCGCGCCATGCCGCCGTGGCGCGTGCCCTGCACGAGGCGGCCGACGCGCCGGAGCTCGCCGCCGCGCACGCCGCCGTGACGCGCTGCAGTCGCATCAGCGAGAAGGAGCAGGCTGCGGACACGCTCGACGCCGCGCTCTTCCAGGAGCAGGCCGAGACCGCGCTGCTCGAGGCGATCGCCAGCATCGGCCCTCGAATCGCCGCCGAGCTGGATCCTGCCGCGGCGCTGCGGATCGCCGCCGAGCTCGCCCCGTCGGTCGATGCGCTGTTCGACGGCGTGATGGTGCTCGCCGACGATCCCGCGGTGCGCGCCAATCGCGTGCGTCTCCTGCGTGATGCGCTCGCCGCCTTCGCGCCCGTCGGAGACCTGACCCAGCTGCAGCGATGAGCAACGCGCCCGTCGAGATCCACATCATCTCGGACTCCACGGGCGACACCGCCTCGCGCGTGGCCCGCGCGGCGCAGGCGCAGTTCTCGTCCTCGCCCGTCAACATCGTGCGGCACCCGCGCGTCACGACCGTCGCCGGGCTGCAGGCCGTCTTCGCCAAGCTGAGCGGGCAGGCCCGCACGACCGTCTTCTTCACGCTGATCGACCGCGATCTGCGCCAGCGTGCCACGGAGCTGTGCGAGCACCATGGCCTGCCGGCCTGCGATCTGCTCGGCGCGCCGCTCGAGGCGCTGCAGCAGGCATCGGGCGACGAGGCCGAGCTCGTTCCGGGGCGCCCCGTCGCGCTCGAGATGGATTACTTCAAGCGCGTCGCCGCCATGGAGTTCGCCGTCAAGCACGATGACGGGCTGTCCGGGGAGGGGCTCGAGGAGGCCGACATCGTCATCGTCGGCGTCTCGCGCACCGGCAAGACGCCGCTGTCGATGTACCTCGGCTACCTCGGGTACAAGACGGCCAACACGCCGCTGGTGCCCGGCGTCGAGCCACCGGCGCAGCTGTTTCGCGTGGATCGCGCCAAGATCGTCGGGCTCACGATCGACCCCGAGCGCCTGCAGCGCATCCGCGGTCGACGCCTGCGCGCGATGGGCGGTCGGGCCCGTGATAACTACGCCGACCTCGCCAAGATCCTCGAGGAGATCGACGATTGCACGAGCGTGTTCCGCAAGCTCGGCTGCCCGGTCATCGACGTGTCGAACCTCGCCGTCGAGGAATCCGCGTTGCTGGTCATAAACTTGGTGGAGGAGCGTTCTCGCGCCGAAGGAGATTCCTATGGCCTTTCATGAGATGCGTGTCGCCTACCGCAACGGCGAGCTGGCCGAGACGGCGGCGGGGGATAACCCGATCGAGCTGTTCCTCGCGTGGATCGGCACCGCGCGCGGCTCGGGCGCGATCCTGGAGCCGAACGCGATGACGCTCGCCACCGTGGACGAGCAGGGGCGACCCGTGGCGCGCATGGTGCTGCTGAAGGAGGTCGAGGATGACGGCTCGTTCGTCTTCTACACCAACCGCGCCGGGCGCAAGGGGCGCGAGCTCGCCGCCAACCCGTACGCGTCGCTCGTGTTCTGGTGGGAGCCGCTCGAGCGGCAGGTTCGTGTCGAGGGAACGGTCACGGAGACAAGCGAGGCCGATACCGCGGCGTACTTCGCCACGCGTCCGCGCGAGAGCCGCATCGGCGCCTGGGCGTCGCACCAGAGCGACGAGGTCGCCGATCGCGCGGCGCTCGAGCAGCGGTTCGCAGAGGCCGATGCGGCGCATCCCGGCGACGACGTGCCGGTCCCACCGTGGTGGGGCGGCTATCGCGTCACCCCGCAGGCGGTCGAGTTCTGGCAGGGCCGGACGGGTCGCATGCACGATCGTCTGCGCTACGAGCAGGCGGATGGCGGACGCTGGCGGCGTGTCCGCCTGCAGCCGTAGCGGCACGCGGTAGCCTCTCCGTATGCCGAACGCCCGCGTCGTCGCGCCCAGCATGGTCGAGCAGACCTGTGAGATCCTGCGCGACCGGATCCGCACGGGGCAGCTGCCGCCTGGGACACGGCTCCGACAGGAGACGCTGGCCGACGAGCTCGGTGTCTCGCGCACCCCGCTGCGTGAGGCGCTGCGGCTGCTCGCCGCCGATGGGATCGTGGAGATGGAGCCCAATCGCGGCGCCGTAGTCACCTCGCTGAGCCGCGAGG
>JBPCSK010000119.1:0-3023 GCA_051007275.1 Gaiellales bacterium
AGTCGGCGCCGTGCGCGGCCCGCAGGCCGGCGATGTCGAGCTTGACCATGCCGAGCATCGCCTCGCGGGCACGGGCCGCGGCCGCGCGATCCCGGCTGCCGAGCAGCTCACCCAGGCACGCAGGGACGATCTGCCATGACACGCCGAACCGGTCCCTCAGCCAGCCGCACTGCACGGCCTGCCCGCCATCGATCAGAGCCTGCCAGTGCTGATCGATCTCCATCTGCGTTTCGCACTGCACGAACAGCGAGGTTGCGGCCGTGAACTCCGCGATGGGCGGGCCGTTGAACAGCATCAGCTCGAGCCCGGGGAGGCGCAGTCTTCCGGCGGCGATGCCCGTGCCGTCCTCGCCACCGCCACGCGTTACCTCGATGATCGTCGAATCGGCAAACGCCTCGGCGTAGAACGCAAGAGCCTCGCCAGCCGTGCCTGGGAACCACAGGAAGGGCGTCACCGTCACCATGCACCGAGTCTAGGCGAGGCGGACATCACACCTGCGCGGATGTCATGTCCTCTCCCTCAACGCACCGTCCTGGATCCACCGGACCTGACATCCGCGCGGGTGTGATGTCCGCCCTCCGGGGCACGGACTAGTGTTGGAGACCCGGATGCCGACTGCCTCTCGCACCGCTGATCGCCCGCTCGCCTGCATCGTCATGGCCGGTGGCAAGGGCACCCGCATGCGCTCCGCGCTGCCGAAGGTGCTCCACCCCATCTGGGGCCGCCCGCTGCTCGGATGGGTCATCGCCGCCGTACGCGAGGCCGGCGCCGAGCGCGTCGTCGTCGTGGTGCCGCCCGACGCCGCCGAGGCCGTCGCCGCCGTGGCGGGCGACGCCGAGACCGTGATCCAGCACGACCAGCTCGGCACGGGCGATGCGGTGCGCTGCGCGATGCCGCCCCTGGACGGCTTCGCCGGCGACGTGCTGATCGTGTCCGGCGATACGCCGCTGCTCACCGCCGACCTGCTCGCCAGCCTCGTCGAGGCACACGTCGCCGAGGGAGCCGCGGCCACCGCCGCGACCTTCCGTGCCGACCAGCCCGGCAGCTACGGCCGCGTGATCCGCGACGCCGCCGGCATCCGCATCGTCGAGGCCAAGGACGCCACGCCCGCCGAGCTCGAGGTCGATGAGGTCAACGCCGGGCTCTACGTCTTCGACGTGGATGCGTTGCGCCCCGCGCTCGCCGGTCTGACCAACGACAACGCCCAGGGCGAGTACTACCTGCCCGACGTCGTACCCGCGATCAGCGAGGCCGGCGCCCGCGCATCGGCCGCGCTGGTCGATGACGCATCGCTGCTCTTGGGGGTCAACACCCGCGTCGAGCTGGCCGAGGCTGCGCAGATCATCCGCGACCGTATCATCGAGCAGCACCTCCTCAACGGGGCGGGCATCGTCGACCCCGCCACGACGTACATCGACGCCGACGTCGAGCTCGAGGCCGACTGCGTCGTGCACCCGTACACGATCCTGCGCGGCCGCACGCGTCTGGCCGCCGGCGCCGAAGCCGGACCGCACAGCGTGCTGACCGACTCGGTGCTCGAGAGCGGCGCGCAGGCCGGACCGTTCGCGCACCTGCGTGCCGGCACGCACCTGCACGCCGGTGCGCGCGTCGGCGCCTTCGCCGAGACGAAGAACACCGAACTCGGCGCGCGCAGCAAGATCCCCCATCTCTCGTACGTCGGCGACGCCACGGTCGGAGAGGACACCAACATCGGCGCCGGCAACATCACCGCCAACTACGACGGCGTCAGCAAGCACCGCACGACCATCGGCGACCGCGTTCGCACCGGGTCCGACTGCGTGTTCGTGGCGCCCGTGGAGGTCGGCGACGACGCCACGACCGGTGCTGGGTCCATCATCACGGAGGACGTGCCGGCGGAGGCACTGGGCATCGCCCGGGCGCGGCAGGTCAACAAAGAGCACTACGCCAAGAGGAAGCGCGATGTCTGATTCCAAGTTGTTCGACGTCCCCGCCGAGATGGGTGCGCCGCTGACATCGTTCGAGCATCCTTCCTCCAAGCGCCTGATGGTGTTCTCCGGCCGCTCAAACACGGACCTCGCCGAGCGCATCTGCGATCGCCTCGGCGTCACGCTCGGCGGCACGACCCTCAAGTCGTTCGCCAATGGCGAGATCTACGCGCGCTTCGAGGAGTCCGTGCGCGGGGCAGACGTCTTCCTCGTCCAGAGCTGCGTCAATCCGGTCAATCGCAACTTGATGGAGCTGATGATCATGGCCGACGCGGCCATGCTCGGCTCGGCCAAGCGCGTCACCGCCGTCATCCCGTGGTACCCCTACGCGCGGCAGGACAAGAAGTCCGCGCCGCGCGAGCCGATCACGGCACGCCTCGTCGCCACCCTGCTGCGCGCGTCCGGCATCGACCGCGTGCTGACGATGGACCTCCATGCGGGTCAGGTACAAGGCTTCTTCGACGGTCCCGTCGACCACATGACGGCGCTGCCGATGTTCGCGCGGCACTTCCGCGACATGGGTCTCTACGGCGACGGCACGGTCGTCGTCTCGGCCGACGCCGGCCGCGCCAAGCTGGCCACGCGCTTCGCCGAGATGCTCGACGCGGAGGTCGCGATCATCGCGAAGCTCCGCCCGGAGCACGGCAAGGCGCGCGTCGCCGCGATCATCGGCGAGGTTGAGGGCAAGCGCGCGATCATCTCCGACGACATCATCGACACCGCCGGCACGCTCTGCGCGGGCGCGCAGGCGGTCCACGACGCGGGCGCCACCGAGGTCTACGCCTGCGCCACGCACGCGATCCTGTCCGATCCCGCGCTCGACCGCATCAAGGAGTCGGTGCTGCACGAGGTCGTCGTGTGCGACACGGTGCCGATCGACTCCCGCGCAGCCGAGAGCCGCGTCCGCGTCCTCCCCGTCGACGCGATCCTCGCGCAGACGATCGAGGAGGTCTTCCGCGAGGGTTCGGTGTCGAATATCTTCGGCGGCGAGAACCAGCTGTTCTGAGGGTGGATGTTTTGGGCCCGGGCCCAAGCATGGACTCGCCCGGACTGCGT
>JBPCSK010000120.1:0-1406 GCA_051007275.1 Gaiellales bacterium
CTGCGCGTTCGAGGAGCTGATCTCCTTCCACGGCGGCCTCGGTGGACCGCAGACCCGACCCTTCCTGCTGCATCCGGTCGAGCTGCCGGTGCCTGAGGGCATCGTCGGAGCCGCGCACGTCAACGAGGTGATCCGCGGCTGGCGGACCCAGCTGCAGGGCTCAAGCGCAGGCTGATCGACGCGAGGACCGCGGCGGAGTCACAGGTCGCCTGTGGCGCATTGCGGATGGTCGGCCACGGTGCGTTCATACGCTGGCAGTCGATGGCAGCGACGACGTCCGCGGACGGCCTGACCGGCGAGGAGGCCGCCGAGCGGCTCCGCCGCGCGGGACCGAATCGTCTGCCGCTGCCGGCTCGGGTTCCGGCATGGCGGCGCCTCGCGCGTCAGCTGATCAACTTCTTCGCGGTCATGCTGTGGGTCGCGGCTGCCTTGGCGGTCATCGCGCAGATGGCCGCGCTCGGTGCGGCGATCGTGGCCGTCATCCTGCTCAACGCCGGCTTCGCGTTCGCGCAGGAGCAGCGCGCGGAGCATGCCGCCGCGAGCCTGCGCTGGCTGCTGCCGCGCCGCTGTCGGGCGGTGCGCGACGGGAACGTGCTCGAGATCGACGCCGAAGCGCTCGTCGTCGGCGATGTCGTGCTGCTCGAGGCCGGCGATCGCGTCTCCGCCGACCTCATCGTCATTGAGACTCAGGCGGCCGAGGCCGACACGTCGGCGCTCACCGGTGAGAGCGACCCGACGTCGGTGATCCTCGAGGGCAGGCTGTTCGCCGGCACGTTTCTCACGCTCGGCGAGGTGCGCGGGTGTGTCACGGCGATTGGCGCGGAGACCCGCATGGCCGGCATTGCCCGGCTCGCGTCGCGGGAGTCCGCGCCGCCACCGCTGGTGCGCGAGCTGCGGCGCGTCGTGCGAACCATCTCGGTGATCGCCATTGCCATCGGCGTGGCGTTCTTCGCCGTGTCGGGGCTCCTGGGCACGACATGGAGCAGCAGCTTCCTGTTCGCCGTGGGGGTCACCGTCGCCCTCGTTCCCGAGGCGCTGCTGCCGACGGTCACCCTCGCGCTGGCCTTCGGTGCGCAGCGCATGGCGCAGCGTCATGCGCTCGTCCGTGGGCTCGAGTCCGTGGAGACGCTCGGCTCGACGACGTTCATCTGCATGGATAAGACGGGCACGCTGACGCTCAACGAGCTGACCGCCGTGGAGGTCTGGACGCCAGCGGGACCGTACGCCGTGGAGAGTGCCGGGCTCGACCCGGAGGCGGCAATCGCAGACGTGCCTGCGGCGGTGCGGGAGCTCGTGCTCGCTGGTGCACGCGCATCGTCGGGGTACGTCGAAGCGCGTGATGGCGAGTGGGCCGTCGTCGGCGATCCGCTCGATGCCGCGATCGACGTGCTGGCGCGGCGCTGCGG
>JBPCSK010000121.1:0-1277 GCA_051007275.1 Gaiellales bacterium
GACCCCAATCGGAAGTTGATCGTCAGACGCCGCGAGGGGTGATGACGCGGGCGGGCTCGGCGCCGAGCTGGGCGATCAGCTGGCGCCAGTCCGGATCGTCGACCAGGACGACATCGGACTTGTAGCCGACGGCGAGTCGACCCACCTGGTCGTCAAGGCCGAGCACTGCAGCGCCGCCGTGCGTCGCGGCTGCGAGCGCCTCGGCGCACGACAGGCCCATCTGCGTGCACGCCAGGTGCATCGTGGTCGGCAGCGAGAGACAGGGCGCGGAGCCCGGGTTCGCGTCCGTGGCGAGCGCCACGCGACCGCCGGCGTCGATCAGCTGACGCAGCGGCGGCATCGGGCGCTTCAGCGTGAGCGCTGCCACGGGCAGGCCCACGCCGATCACGTTCGAGGCGGCGAGGGCCTGGACGCCGTCATGTGTGGTCGCCTCGAGGTGGTCGACCGACGCGGCACCGAGCTCGATCGCCAGCGGGATCGCGCCCATCTTGGAGAACTGGTCGGCGTGCAGGCGCAGGCGCAGGCCGTGCCCGCGTGCGGCCTCGAGAAACCGACGCGACTGGTCGACGTCGAAGACGCCCCGCTCGAGGAAGACGTCGGCGGCGTCGGCGAGTGGCGCGCAGGCCGGCAGGATCTCCTCGATCGCGTACGCCACGTAGGCGTCGGGCGAGGCCGCCTCGGGCGGCGTGGAGTGCAGTGCGAGGCAGGTGGTGGTGACGCGCACGTCGGCTGCCTCGCCGGCCGCCTTGGCAGTCGCGAGCATGCGGGCCTCGTCGGCGGCGGTGAGGCCGTAGCCCGACTTCACCTCGGCGGTCGTCGTGCCGAGCGCGCGCATGCGCGCAAGGCGCTTGGTGGCGGCGGCGAGGAGCGCCTCGTCGGTGGCCTCGCGCGTCAGCTTGACGCTGGCCTTGATGCCGCCGCCCTCGGCGGCGATGCGCTCGTAGTCGGCGCCCTGGGCGCGCAGGTCGAACTCGTGGATGCGGTTGCCGCCGTAGACGATGTGCGTGTGGCAGTCGACGAGGCCGGGCACGGCGCTCATGCCGCGGGCGTCGACCGCCTCGGCGCCGTCGGCGAGCGCGACGGCGCGCAGCACCTCCTCGCGGGGGCCGACGGCCTCGATGTGGCCCGCGCGGATCGCGATCGCGGCGTCGTGCTGGACTCCGAAGTCGCCGTCCGCGTCGACCGAGGCCAGCGTGGCGAGGTTGTCGATCAGGAGGTCGGCGGGCTGCATGGGGGGAGTCTACGGGCGCGGCCGTGCGCGATCCGCGGGGGTGCAC
>JBPCSK010000122.1:0-1819 GCA_051007275.1 Gaiellales bacterium
CTCGTCGGCTCGGCCGAGGCCGACCCCGATCAGAACCGCCTCTCCAACGAGTCGCCGATCGGCCGCGCGGTGCTGGGTGGCAAGAAGGGCGACAAGGTCGACGTCGTCACGCCCGGCGGCATCGTCAAGTACGAGATCACCGCGATCTCGCGCGCCTAGGCAACCCCGATGGACTTCGCGTCCCTGCCGCATCGGTTCGGCGATCGCGATCAGATCGGTGCGCTGCGCACCGCTGAGGACCAGCTGCAGCCCGAGCAGGGCAGCGAACGCGTGTGGCGCCATGCCGGCCGCGTGTTGGGTCGGCGCGGGCAGGGTGGCGTCACGTTCATCGATCTCGAGGACGTCACGGGCCGCGTCCAGCTCCTGGTCGAGCTCGACCGGCTCGGTGAGGAGGCGTACGAGGTCGTGCGCACCGTCTCGATCGGCGATCTCGTCGGCGTGCAGGGCACCGCGTTCCGCACGCGCCGCGGCGAGCTGAGCCTTGAGGTCGCGGAGTGGACGTTTCTCGCGCCGTGCCGGCTGCCATTTCCCGATCGCCATCACGGCCTGCAGGACGTCGAGGTCCGGCATCGCCAGCGCTACCTCGATCTGATGACCGACGCGGAGGCGCGCGAGCGCTTCATCGCGCGCGCCCGCATGATTGCGAGCATCCGCCGCTCCCTCGACGACGCCGATTTCGTCGAGGTCGAGACGCCGGTCCAGCAGCAGCTCTACGGCGGCGCCGCCGCGCGCCCGTTCATCACGCATCACAACACGCTCGACCGCGACCTCTACCTCCGCGTCGCCACGGAGCTGTACCTCAAGCGCCTCGTCGTCGGCGGTCTGGAGAAGGTCTACGAGCTCGGCAAGGACTTCCGCAACGAAGGTGTCTCGCACAAGCACAACCCCGAGTTCACGATGCTCGAGTTCTACGAGGCGTACGCCGACTGCGAGGACGTGATGGGCCGCACCGAGCAGCTCGTCGTGGCCGCCGCCGAGGCCGTGTGCGGCACCACCAAGGTGACGATCAAGGACCAGGAGGTCGATCTCGCCGGGCCGTGGCCGCGCATCACGCTCGGCGCGGCGATCGAGGCGAAGACCGGCATCAACCCGATGACGCTGGGCCGCGACCCGAAGCCGCTCGAGGAGTTCCTCAAGGGCAAGGGCATCGACACGTCGCGCGACAAGACGTGGGCGCAGCTCGTCGATCACATGCTCTCGCACTACGTCGAGCCCACCTTGATCGCGCCGACCTTCATCATCGATTACCCCGTCGAGCTGTCGCCGCTGTCGCGGCGCAAGCCCGGCGAGGACGGCGTGGTGGAGCGCTTCGAGGCGTTCTGCGGCGGCATGGAGATCTCGAACGGCTTCTCGGAGCTGAACGACCCTGACGACCAACGTGCCCGCTTCGAGGAGCAGGCCGAGATGGGACGTGCCGGCGACGACGAGGCGCATCCCGTCGACGAGGACTACGTCACCGCGCTCGAGTACGGCCTTCCGCCGACCGGCGGCGTCGGTCTGGGCATCGACCGCCTGGCGATGCTGCTGACGGGGCAGGAGACCATCCGCGAGGTGGTCCTGTTCCCCGCCATGCGCACCTGATCCGCAGGATCCCGCACCGCATCCGCGGGTAAGGCGAGAGCCCGCTCGCACGACCGGATAGGTACGCACCACGCTCTGGTAGTGTGGGCGCCCAGTCGGCGATCCGGTGGAATCCGGTCGCCGGAGCCCTGCGAAACAGGGGGCAGGAGGCCAATCATGTTCGAGCGATTCACAGAGCGTGCACGTCAGGTCGTCGTCCTCGCGCAGGACGAGGCGCGTGCCCTCAAGCACAACTACA
>JBPCSK010000123.1:0-1369 GCA_051007275.1 Gaiellales bacterium
ATGCTGCAGCGAGCGCACGGCTTGCGCGCGGCCGACGACACGAACGCGCTGCGCGACGTCGTGGGTGTCGCCACGGTCGTGCTCAGCGAGCTCCAGCGGCTGGCGGCGATCGAGCCGGCTCCCACGCGCGAGGAGGTGCGCGAGCAGCTCGTGCACCTGCAGTTCCGTGGTCGCCGCGCCCGTCGCGATGCCATCCGCATTCTCGATCCGCGAGCCGCGCGTACCATCGACGTCGACCTCGCGATCGTCGTGGGGCTCGAGGAGCAGGCGCTTGGCGCTGCGAGCGTGAGCGATCCGCTGGTCGAGCTGCCGGAGCAGAGCGACGTCGCGCGCCACCTGGCGTACATGGCGATCACCCGTCCGCGCGAGCGTCTCGTCCTGATGCGCCGCGTGGCCGACGACGAGGGGCGCCCGCTGGCCCCCACGGCGATCTGGGAGGACCTCGCCGTCGCAGCGGGCAGTCCGGAGATCGCGGCGCGCCGCGGGTTCTCCGACATCGTGTTCGCGGTCGAGGACGCCCCGACGGTGCGTGAGCGTGCGCGGAGCATCGCGGCGCTGGCGGCCACCGATGCCGACGAGGCGCTGCGCCTGGCCGGTGCCGCTGGGGTGACCTGTGCTGTGCGGCGAGCGCTGGCCGGCCGCCGGCAGGGCACGCGCCTCGCCGACCAGCGGCTGCTCGACGAGCTGGCGGAGCGGGATCCCTTTGGCGTCACCGAGCTCGACCGCTTTGGCAAGTGCTCGAACGTGTGGTTCATCGAGCGTCGCCTCAACCCGAAGCGCATCGACGAGCCCGTCGACGATCGCCTGCGGCTCGGCACGATCGCGCACAGCGTCCTCAATCGCTTCTATCGCGAGGTGCCGGGCATCCTCAACGCCACGTCGCTCGGGCCGGAGCACGCGGATCGCGCGGTCATCGAGGCTCATCGGCTCGTGGACGAGGAGATGATCAAGGTGCGCCCGATCGTGGCCGGCGATCGTCTCAGGATCGACTTGATGCGCTGGGGACTGCGGCGCGATATCGGCCGCCTCGTGCGCCGCGCCGCGCTGGCCGACGCGCCGCTCGTGCCCAGCGAGTTCGAGGTGTCGTTCGGCATGCGCACCGCCCAGGCGGGGCGCAAGGACGGCATCGACGTCGGCGTCGCGCGGCTGTCGGGCAAGATCGACCGCATCGACACGGATCCGATGATGACGGCGCGGGCGATCGTCGTGGACTACAAGACGAGCACGATCCCGACGGGTCCGGAGATCCGCGAAAAGGGCGAGCTCCAGGTGCCGCTATACCTGCTCGCGCTACGGGAGATCCTCGGCCGCGAGCCGGTCGGCGGGCTATTCGTGTCGATCCGCAAGGGCGCGACGCGCGGCATCGTCG
>JBPCSK010000124.1:0-2103 GCA_051007275.1 Gaiellales bacterium
ACCTCGGGATCCTCATCGGCGCGCTCGGCGAGATCCTCCTTCGTGATCGCGAGCAGCGGCTCCATGCCGCCGCGCCAGGCGGCGACGAGGATGCGGTCGATCAGACCGCGCCGCAGCGGCGGGTCGGCGATCGACGCGACGATCAGGACGCACGCGGCATTGACCGCCAGCACCTGCTCCTTCATCGCGCGCTCGCCCTCCGAGCGCATGCGCTGCTGGCGGCGCAGCTCGGTGCTGCGCGGCTCGATCACGTCGATGCGTCCGCCCTCCTCGGCCTCGACGAGCAGCTGCACGCGATCCCCGGCGACCGGCCGTCGATCGAGGCGCCCGGCGAACTTCGCGATGCGCTCCTCCCCTGCATCCGTTCGCACGGCGGCGAGCCCACCGCCGACGGCGAGGACGAGTGCGGGTTCGTGGCGATCGGTCATGCGATCATCATCGTATGCCGTGGCTCCTCCTCGACGTCGCGTGGATCGTCCTCTTCGCGATCATCGGCCGTCAGAGCCACGGCGAGGGCAGCCCGCTGCTGGGCGTGATCGGCGTCGCCTGGCCCTTCCTCGTGGGCTACATCGTCGGCGCGTTCGCGCTGCGCCTCCAGCGCGCGCCCCGGTCGGTGACGCGCATCATCCCCGTCTGGCTGCTGACGCTCGTGATCGGCATGGCGATCCGCACGATCCAGAAGGGCCGTGCACCCGAGAGCGCGTTCATCATCGTCGCGACGATCGCCCTCGCGGTCGGCTTCATCGGCTGGCGCGTGATCGCGGCTGCGGTCTGCCGCTGGCGGGCGGGGCGTGCTGGCGACGCTGGCTGAGCCGGAGGCGGGCGTGAAACGCGCGCACTAACCATGTACGGCGAAGCCGGGCATGGGAAGTGCGCACGTGGCACGTACGCCGGGGAACCTGATCGCGGGCGGAACGAGCTGGATCAGCTCAGGGCGTACGTGCCACGTGCGCACTTCTGACACCCGCGGCTCCGCCGCGTACGCCATGAGTACGCACGTTTCACGCCCGCCTAGGGGCGCAGCAGCAGCTTGCCGCCGGCGCGGTTGTCCTTGATGCGCTGGATCGCCTCGTTCACGTGCTCGAAGCCGAGCTCGTCGCTGATCACGGCCTCGAGCGTGCCGGCCGCGACGAGGGCGAAGAGCGCCTCCATCGACCGTGCCGTCGCCTCGGGCGCCACAGGCAGGCCGCTGTAGCCGATCACCTTGGCGTTCTTGCGGTACATCTCCTGCGGCCCGAACGAGAACGACGGTCCAGCGCTGGCGCCGTAGAGCACGAGCGTGCCCTTCGGGGCGAGCAGCTTGATGCACGGCTCGGAGAACGCGCCAGCCAGCGGGTCGAGGATCACGTCGACGCCATCGGGCGCAACCTCGCGCACCTCGGCCTCGAGCGCGTCAGCGGCTGCGACGACGACGTCATCGCAGTACCGCGAGATCTGCCCGACGCGATTCGGCGACGACGTCTGCGCGATCACGCGGGCGCCGTGCGCCTTGGCCAGCTGCATCGCGATCGTCGAGACGCCGCCGGACGCGCCGAGGATCAGGACCGTCGAACCGGCCCCCACCTCCGCGGCCTCCAGACAGTCGAACGCCGTGACGCCAGGGATGCCGAGCGCGGCGGCCTGCGCGTCGGAGCACCCGTCGGGGATGACCGCCAGCGCCTCGTTCGGCACTGCGACCTGCTCGGCCCACGACCCGTCCCGCACGAGCCCGCACCCCGCGCCGCGGAATGCCACGCGCGTACCATCGGCTGTCGTGCCGACGCCCTCGCACCCCGGCGTGCGCGGCAGCGGACCCGCCGCCGCCACGGCGCCGTTGGCGATCCAGACGTCGAGGGGGTTGATCGCGCCGTACGCGACCGTCACGAGCGACTCCCCCGCACCGACCGCGGGAGCATCGACCTCCTCGACGGCGAGCGGCTCTCCGTAGGCGTGCTGGCGGACGGCGCGCATCAGACCGTTCCCACGCCGCCCATCAGGACGTACTTGACGTCGAGGTACTCGTCGATGCCGACCGAGCCGCCCTCGCGGCCGTAGCCCGACTGCTTGACGCCGCCGAACGGCGCGTTGGCGGCCGAGATGATGCCGGCGTTGGCGCCGACGATG
>JBPCSK010000125.1:0-1436 GCA_051007275.1 Gaiellales bacterium
ATCGAGGCCTGCGGCGCCGAGCCGATCGACTACCCGGCGAAGGTCAAGTGCTGCGGCTTCCCGATCGTGCTGGCCCGCGAGGACGTCGCGCTCGGCGAGCTGGTCCAGCCGCTGCAGCAGGCCACCGAGGCCGGTGCCGACGTGATCGTCACGCCGTGCCCGCTCTGCCACCTGTCGCTCGACGCCTGGCAGCGCAAGGCCGGAGCCTTCTCGGGCAACGACTACCAGATCCCGATCCTGCACCTCGCCCAGCTGCTGGGTGCCGCCGCCGGCATCGAGGAGTCCGAGCTCAAGTTCAAGCGTCACGTCACGCGCCTGAGCCCCGAGGTCAAGGCCAAGCTGAAGGTGCCGTCGGCCGTCGGTACCAAGGCGTAGGTCACAGGCCGCCGGGCGTCCGGTAGGCTTGGCCGCATGGGTCTGAAGACGAAGCTCTTCCAGAGCGGGGTCAATGCGGCGATGAACGCCGCGCAGTCGCCGAAGACGTATGCGGCGGCGACGCAGTTCGCGCCGTTCCTGAAGAACGGCGTGACGGGAGCGATGCTGCGCGGCTCCTCGCGCAACGCGTCGGTCGAGGCCATCGCGAGCGTCGCCGAGATGGGCGTCCATCCGCTGATCGAGCGCATCGGCGCGGGCATGCTGACGGCCATCGACTTCGCCGTCGGGCAGTTCGCCAACAGCGCCGCCGTGCGTGCCGATGTCACCCGCGTGGTGCGCACCGAGCTGGATGAGCGCGCGCTGGAGCGCCAGGTCGTGCGCGACGCGGCGTGGAAGGGCGCGGCCCGCGGTGCCGTCAGCGCCATCCCAGCCGTGATTCCCGCCGCGGGCACCGCCATCGAGCTGGCGGCCGCCGTCGCCGACCAGATGGTGCGCACCGTCGCCGAGGCCCGCATGGTGCTCGCGCTCGCGCACCTTCGTGGGCTCGACGTCCAGCAGGTCGAGCTGCGCCGCCTTGACATCCTGCTGGTGCTCGGCCTTTCTGCGGGCGCTGCCGAGATCGACGGCGACATCATCCGCGTGAAGGACCTCGAGATCTCCGTCGCCGAGCTGCAGGCTGGCACGATCCCGCCGGAGGCCGCGCTCGTGCTCGGCACCGCCGTCGGCACCGACATCGTGGCGAGCATCGCCAAGCGCCGCACCGCCGGCGTCCTGCTGCGGCTGCTCCCCGGTGGGCTATCCGTCGTGACTGCGGCGTGGTACGACTGGCGTGCGACCGGAAACACCGGAAAGCACGCCGTCGCGTACTTCGATGTGGTTGCGCCCACGACGGACGCGTCGCATTCCGTGCGCTCCTAGCGCGGGCGCCCACGGCAGCATGCGGGCATGTCCCGCCGCTCGTCGCTCCTGCTCCTCGGGCTCGTTGTCACGGCGGTGGTGATCGGGCGCATGGTGCACGTGCCACACGACGTGCCGATGTCCTCCGGCAGTGGCCCGGTTGC
>JBPCSK010000126.1:0-9240 GCA_051007275.1 Gaiellales bacterium
AGCACGTGCAGACCGCGGTCTCCCGCGGCATCCCCCGCCACCTCGTGATCCGCCGCCATGTGCTGCGCAACGCCGCGATCCCCATCACCACCGTCGCCGGGCTGACGATCGCCTCCCTGATCGCGCTGTCGGCGATCGTCGAACGCGCCTTCGCGCTGAACGGCCTCGGGTCGTACCTCATCCAGGCCGCGCTCTCCAAGGACTTCGCCGTCGTGCAGGGGATTTCGCTCGTGCTCGTCATCGCCTTCGTCGTCACCAACACGGTGATCGACGTCCTCTACGCGCTGCTCGATCCGCGCGTCAAGCTCGGGGAGCGCGCGCAGTGAGCTCGATGCCGGCGACCACACCGCTGGAGACCGTCGACCGCGAGTCGCACGTGCGCGGCGTGCCCGGTCTCCGCGGCACCGGCATCGTCGGGCACGCCTGCGTCGTGGTGCTCATCATCGCCGTGCTCGTCGCGATCCTCGGGCCGCTGATCGCGCCGTACGGACCCGAGGACCTCGACATCGGCAGCGCCTTCGTCGGCCCCACGGGCGATCACTACCTCGGCTACACCGGGCAGGGCACCGACCTGTTCTCGCTGCTCGTACTTGGCGCGCGGTCCTCGCTGCTGGGACCGCTGCTCGTCGTGTTCGCCGCCATGGTGCTCGGCATCGCCGTGGCCGTGATCAGCGCCTGGCGCGGCGGCCTCGTGGATCAGGTCCTGTCGGTGATCCTCGACGTGCTGTTCGCCTTTCCCGGGATCCTGCTCGCGATCCTCGCCGCGGCGGTCTTCGGAGCGAGCCTGCAGACGGCCGCCATCGCGCTCGCGATCGCGTACGCGCCCTACATCGCCCGCGTCCTCCGCTCGGCCGCCGTGCAGGAGCGGAACCAGCCGTACATCGCGGCGCTCGAGGTGCAGGGGTTCAGCGCCTGGCGCATCTGCCTCCGCCACCTGGTGCCAAACGTCAGCGGACTGATCGTCGCGCAGGCGACGATCATCTTCGGCTACGCGATGGTCGACCTCGCCGCGATCTCGTACATCGGGCTTGGCGTCCAGCCTCCGACCCCCGACTGGGGCGTGAGGGTCGCCGAGGGGCAGTCGGGCGTCCTGCAGGGGTATCCCGCGGAATCGCTGTCGGCCGCAATCTGCATCATCATCGTCGTCGTTGCCGTGAACCTCCTCGGCGAGCGCCTCAACGAGCGCGCGGAGAACGCGGGCCGATGACGGACCTCATCGAGCTCCGCGATCTCGAGGTCGACCTGCCGGTCGGCGGCGCCCTGCGCACCGTCCTCCTCGGCGTCTCGCTGCGCATCGCCGCGGGCGAGGCGGTCGGGCTCGTCGGCGAATCGGGTTCCGGCAAGTCGATGACCGCGCGGGCGATCGCGAGGCTCCTGCCGCCCAAGGCCGCGGTACGCGGGTCCGTGCTGTTCGACGGCACCGACGTGACGTCGCTGAGCGGCGGCGAGCTGCGCGCGTATCGCCAGCGCATCGCCATCGTGTTCCAGGATCCGCGCGCGCACATCAACCCGGTCCGCTCCATCGGCGACTTCCTCACAGAGGGACTGCGCACGAACGACGCGGTCTCGCGACGCGACGCCGAGCAGCGCGCGATCGAGCTGCTCGAGGTCGTCGGCATCAGCGACGGCGCGCGCCGTCTCCGCCAGCATCCCTACGAACTGTCGGGCGGGCTCCTCCAGCGCGTGATGATCGCCTCGGCGCTCCTGTCGGAGCCCGAGCTCCTGCTTGCCGATGAGCCAACAACGGCCCTGGACGTCACCACGCAGGCCGACGTCATGGCGCTGCTCGACGAGCTGCGCCGCGAGCGCGGACTCGCGATGCTGTTCATCACCCACGATCTCGAGCTGGCGGGCGCCGTCTGCGACCGCACTGCGGTGATGTACGCCGGCCAGATCGTCGAGGAGCAGGCATCCGCAACGCTCGAGTCGGACCCGCACCACCCGTACACGGCCGCCCTCGTCGCCGCACGCCCCGACATCACCGGGACGACCTCGCGCCTCGTCGCGATCCCCGGTCGCCCGCTCTCGGCCTTCGAGGCGCCATCCGGCTGCGTGTTCGCCGATCGCTGCCTGTTCGCCGCCACGGCCTGCACCGCAGAGCGCCCGACGCTCGAGGCGTTCGCGGGAGGCAGAGTGCGCTGCCTGCGGGCCTCGGAGCTGCGTGACCAGCTCAGCGCGGTCGGAGGCAGACATGCCTGAGCCGATCCTCGCCGTCAGCGGTCTGCGCAAGGTATTCGGCGAGACCGTCGCGGTCGACGACGTGTCGTTCGAGCTCGCCGCCGGTGGCTCGCTCGCGATCGTCGGCGAGTCGGGCTCCGGCAAGACCACCATCGCGCGCATGATCACCGGCCTCGAGCGCCCGACCGCCGGAACGATCACGGCCTGTGGAAGCGATCGCTCCACGCCGGCACGCTCGACGAGCGAGCGGCGACGGCGCGGTGCGGAAATCCAGATCGTGTTCCAGGATCCCTACTCGAGCCTCGACCCTCGCCAGTCGGGTCTCGCGTCGATCAACGAGGTGCTGCGGCTGCACCGCGGCGGGACGCAGGACGCGCGCGATCGACGCGCGGCCGAGCTCGCCGAGCTCGTCGGTCTGGACGATCGCCAGATCCGCTCGCTGCCTCGCAATCTGTCGGGCGGCCAGCGCCAGCGCATCGCGATCGCCCGTGCGCTCGCGGCCGAGCCGCGCGTCCTCGTGCTCGACGAGTCGGTGGCGGCACTCGACGTCTCCATCCAGGCGCAGGTGCTCAACCTCCTTGGCGACATCCGCGACGCGACGGGGATCTCCTACGTGCTGATCAGCCACGACCTCGCGGTGGTGCGCCAGCTGACGGAGCAGGCGATCGTGATGCGCCATGGTCGCATCGTCGAGGCGGGTGCGACGGCGGCGGTTCTCGATAACCCCCGGGATGCCTATACGCGCCTGCTGCGCGACAGCGTTCCCCGACCTGGATGGAAGCCGCAACGGAGGGCAATCGCATGAGCGAAGAGGGATTCATCGAGCTGGAGCACGGTCGCATCTGGTACCGCAGGAGCGGCGGCGGCGACGCCCTGCCGATCCTGCTGCTGCACGGCGGTCCGGGTGCTGCGGCGTACTACCTCGAGCCGCTCGAGGAGCGTCTCGCCCGGCACCGCCCCGTCGTCGTCTACGACCAGCTCGGCTGCGGCCGCTCCGACATGCCCGACGATCCGTCGCTCTGGACGATCGACTACTTCACGAGCGAGGTCGACCGGATGCGCGAGGCGCTGGGGCTCGACCGCTGCCATCTCCTCGGCCAGTCGTGGGGCGGCTGGCTGTCGATCGACTACCTCTGTCGCGAGCCGAAGGGAATCGAGAAGGTCGTGCTCGCCTCGACGTCGTCGAACATGCCGATCTTCGGCGAGAACTGCCGGCGCCTGATGGCCGAGCTGCCCGCGCCACACGGCGAGGTGCTGCTGGCCGGCGACCTCGACGACCCGCGCTATCCGGCTGCCGAGGAGGCGTTCTACATGCGCCACGTCTGCCGCCTCGATCCCTGGCCCGAGTGCATGGCCAAGACCGGCGAGTCGCTCGACGGCAACCAGGTCTACAACACGATGAACGGCCCCAATGAGTTCACGCTCATCGGCAACATGAAGGATTGGTCGCGCGACGCCGACCTGCACCGCATCACCCAGCCGACGCTCGTGACGTACGGCGCCTACGACGAGCTTGGCGAGCCGTGCGCACGCAGGATCGCGGAGGGCATTCCGCACGCAGCGCTCGTCTGCTTCGAGGAGTCGTCGCACGTGGCGCACATCGAAGAGGCCGATCTGTACGCCGACACCGTCGAGGCCTTCCTCTCCCGCTAGGAGCACCCCCATGACCGATCTCGCCTACCTCACCGCCAGCGACGCGCTCGCCGGATTCGCCGCCAAGGCGTTCTCCCCCGTCGAGGTCCTCGATGCGCTGATCGCCCGTGCCGACGCGGTCGAGCCGACCGTCAACGCGCTGTGCTGGACGCGCTACGACGAGGCCCGGGAGGAGGCGAGGGCGGCGGAGCAGCGCTGGATGGACGGCACGGCGCGCCCGCTCGAGGGCATCGTGACGGCGATCAAGGACGAGATGCCGGTCGCTGGGCAGCCCTGGTCAATGGGCTCGCTGATCTACAAGGACCTGGTGGCGGACGAGACGTCGCCGCTGGCGCAGCGCATGTTCGACGCCGGCTGCATCCAGCACGCGCGCACGACGACGCCCGAGTTCTCGTGCGCCGCGTTCACGCACTCGCGCGTGCACGGCGTGACGCGCAACCCGTGGAACCCGGAGTTCGCCGTCGGCGGCTCGTCGGGCGGCTCGGGTGCGTCGCTCGCCGCCGGCACCTCGACGCTGGCCGGTGGCTCGGACATCGGCGGCTCGATCCGCATCCCCGCGTCGTTCAACGGCGTCGTGGGCTTCAAGGCGCCGCACGGCCGCGTGCCATGCGAGCCGCCGTTCGGCCTCGACATGTACTGCCACAACGGCGGTCTGGCGCGCACGGTCGAGGACATGCGCCTCTTCCAGAACGTGCTGGCCGGCCCGCATCCGATGGACCACCGCTCGCTGCGACCCAAGCTCGAGCTGCCGACGGACCCCGGTAGCGTCCGCGGCCTGCGCATCGCCGTGACGACCGACTTCGGCGGCGCTTTCCCGGTGGATGCCGACGTGGCGCGAAACACGCTCGAGGCGGCCGCCGCGCTGCGGTCCGCGGGTGCGATCGTCGAGGAGCTGCCGATCGCGGTGCCGAGCGACCTGATCCACCTGGCCTCGGCGTTCCACTTCTCGTCGATCTTCGGCGCGTGGATCGCGGGGATGCTGGAGGAGCACCGCGACGAGATGACCGACTACTCGATCGCGTTTGCCGAGCACTTCATCGCCCGCCAGGGCGACGCGAGCGGCTTCACCCAGATCGAGGCCGAGGCCCAGATCTGGAACATCGTCGGCCCGCTCCTCGAGTCGCACGACGCGCTGCTCTGCCCAACGGTCGGCATGCGCGGACTCGTCGCCGGCGACGGATACGCCGGCCACGGCATGGAGATCGGCGGGCGGTCCGTCGACTTCTACTTCGACGGCATCATCACCGTGCTCTTCAACATCCTCAGCGCCTGCCCGGTGCTGAACGTGCCGAGCGGGTTCGGCGACAACGGCGTGCCGACGGGCCTGCAGATCGTGGGCCGTACCTTCGACGACGCGACGACGTTCGCGATTGGCGCGGCGCTCGAGCGCGAGTGCCCGTGGCTCGACGCCCCCGAGCGGCGGCCGCTGCAGATCTAGGTGGTCCGCCTGTGCGCCTGCGTGACGGGCACGGGACTGGTCTCAGGTACGGATGTCCCAAAGGGGTCAGACCCTTTTGGGACATGCGGGACACTGTCGGCCTGCCGTACGCAACATGGATGTCCCAAAAGGGTCTGACCCCTTTGGGACATTCATACCGGCACGCCCCTACGTCTTACGTCACACAGGCTCGTAGGCGGAACACCTAGGCGGCCGCGTCGGCCTTGAGGCCGAGCATGCCGTCGAGCAGCCACTCGGCGACATAGGCCGCGAATGACGGGCGCACCAGCAGGAGGAAGCGATCGTCGTCGCGCTGCTCGACCAGGACGCCGGCCTTGTGGATCAGCGTCTGCGCGCACTGGCCAGGGCCGAAGGCGCGCGGATGGAAGTCGAGCGAGCAGCACGTCGCGAGCACCGTGCGCGCCTCCGGGCCGGCGAGCTCGAGGCCGGTGCGATTGGCCGAGAGGTCGACGACCGAGCCCTCGCCACTGATCGCCTCCTCGAGCAGCGCCACGAGCGAGCGCTCCTCGCCGTCGGCCGCGACCACGAGCCACTCATCGGGTCCGAGCCAGATCGCGCGGCGCCCGCCAGACTCGGAGACGCGGTTCGCCTCCGGCAGCTCGAGCCCGAGCGCGGTCTCCACGCGACCGGCGGACGCGCTGCCGGGCTCGACACGCAGGCCGACCTGCGCCATGAACGGCACGGTCGCGAGCGTGGTGCCGGCGAACCCGGCCTCGTCGATGCGGCCCTGGAGCGCCGCCAGCGGTTCTGCGCGGTCAGCCATCGCGGCGCGCCCCTTCCTGGTCGAAGATCACCGCGTCGACGATCTCGACCGCGACGGTCCGATCGGCGAGCGGCGCGTAGATGGTCTCGCCGATGCGGCTGCGGCCACCGCGCACGAGCGCGAGACCGAACGTCCGCCCCATCGCGGAGCTCTCGTACGACGAGGTGACGTGGCCGATCATCGGCACCGGGATCTCGTACTCGGCGCTGTCGATCAGCTGTGCACCCTCCGGCAGACGATCCTTGGGATCGACCGGCAGGATGCCGACGAGCTGCTTGCGATCGTCGCGGAGCATGTCGGAGCGACGCAGGCTGCGCCGACCGACGAACTCCTTGTCCGCGATCATCCAGTCGAGCCCGAGGTCGAGCGGCGTGACGGTGCCGTCCGTCTCCTGGCCGACGATGAAGTAGCCCTTCTCGGCGCGAAGCACGTGCATTGACTCGGTGCCGTACGGGGTGATCCCGAACGGCTGGCCGGCCGCGTACACGGCCTCCCAGAGCGCGAGGCCGTACGTCATCGGGACGTTGATCTCGAAGGCCAGCTCGCCGGAGAACGAGATGCGCGCGACACGGCTCTCGATGCCTGCGACGACGGCGTCCTCGAGCTGCATGAACTTGAAGGCATCCTGCGTGACGTCGAGCTCGGGGGCGAGCACGGCCATCACCTCACGGGCCCTGGGCCCGACGACGGCGACGGTCGCCCACTGCTCGGTGACGCTCGTCAGCCACACGTCGAGGTCGGGCCACTCGGTCTGGAGGAAGTCCTCCATCCAATCGAGCACGCCCGCCGCGCCGCCGGTCGTCGTCGTCGCCATGAAGTGGTCGTCGGCGAGACGCAGGACGACGCCGTCGTCCATCACCATGCCGTCGGCCTTGCACATCACGCCGTAACGGGCTCGGCCCGGCTTGAGCGAGCTCATCACGCCCGTGTAGAGGCGGTCGAGGAACTCGCCCGCATCCTTGCCCTTGACGTCGATCTTGCCGAGCGTGGAGGCGTCCATCATGCCGACGCCCTCGCGCACCGCCGTGCACTCGCGCAGCACGGCGGCGTCCATGTCCTCGCTGCCCTGCGGGAAGAACCACGGGCGCTTCCACTGGCCGACGTCCTCGAAGAACGCGCCGTGCGCGACGTGCCACGGATGGATCGAGGTCGTGCGGACGGGATCGAAGCGCACGCCGAGCGAGCGGCCTGCGAGCGAGCCGAACGTCATCGGCTGGGCGAGCGGGCGCGCGTTGGAGATGCCGACCTCGGCGAAGTCGTGCCCGAAGCGACGCGCGGCGAGACGTCCGGCGTTGACCTTCGCGGTGCGGCCCTGCTCGGTGCCGGTGCCCACGAGCGTGTAGCGCTTGAGGTGCTCGACGTGGTGGATGCCCGAGCCGAGCGCGCGGTCGACGCCGGCGAGCGCCACGTCGCGATGCTGGTCGACGAAGGCATGCATCGGCTCGGTGCCGGGGGTATCGACGAAGTCGGCGGTCGGGCCCTCGTTGGCGTCGTGGCCCTCGGGTGCCGCCGGACCGTCGGCGGTCGTGCCGTGGCCGGTGGCCTCGGCAGCGACGAGGCCGACCACGTGGCCGTCGCGACGGCAGCCGTTGGTGCCGAAGATGCCGGTGGCGGCACCCGTCACGCGGATGCCCGGCAGGCTGCCGTCCGGCACGAAGCCGACGAGGCGGCGATCCCAGCGGGAGCCGCCGGCAACGTGCAGGTGCAGGTCGAAGAGCGGATCCCAGCCGCCGGAGACGGCGAGGCAGTCGCACGCGATCGCCTCGGGCACGCCACCGTCGAGCGACGTGACGCGGACGGCGGTGAGCACGCCGTCGGCGTCGCCATCCGTGCCGATCACGGCGGCGTTGTCGCGGATCTCGATGCCGAGCTCGCGCGTCCGCTTGATCAGCGAGCCCTGCGGGTCCTTGCGCACGTCGACGACCATCTGCACGTCGACCCCGGCACCGGCCAGGTCGATCGCGGTGCGGTAGGCGTCGTCGTCGGCAGTGAAGACGACGAGCTTCTCCGGCACGAGGCCGTAGCGGTGCAGGAAGCCACGCACGCCGGCGGCGAGCATGACGCCCGGGCGGTCGTTGTCAGCGAACACGAGCGGACGCTCGGTCGCACCGGTCGCGACGACGAGCTCATGCGTGCGGACCTGCCACATGCGGCGCAGGGCACGACCGCCGCGTTCCGACTCGGGCAGGTGCTCGGTGACCCGCTCCATCAGCGCCACAGCACCCTGGTCGCCGTTGTTGAACGCGGTCGTGCGGGTGAGGATCGTCACGTCGGGATTGGCGCGCAGGCGCGCCTCCACGTCGGCCACCCAGCGCGTCGCCGGCTGGTTGTCAATCAGCTTCTCGCTGCCGAGCAGCGCACCGCCGAGGTGCGGATGGTCGTCCACGAGGAACACGCGGGCGCCAGCATCGGCGGCTGCGAGCGCGGCGCTCAGGCCCGCTGGGCCGGCGCCCACCACGAGCACGTCGCAGTGCGCGAAGCGCTTCTCAAAGCGAGTCGTCTCGCGCTCCGTCGGCAGGATGCCCTGATGCAGGCGCCCCTCGGCCTCGAAGCCCGGGAAGACCTCGAGCTCGCTCATGCGCTTGAGCGGCTCGGTCACGGCGCCCGCGCCGACCTGCGCGAAGGCGTGCGGATCGGTGACGTTGTCGGTGACGACGCCGCGCGGGCGGCTCATCAGGACGCTGGTGCCGATCACGTCGACGCCGTTGGCCAGCAGTGCCGAGGCAAGCGTGTCACCCGGGTGCGCGGTCAGCGTTCGGCCGTCGTACGTGAACTCGAAGGAGTGGTCGTGGTCGATGCGACCGCGGTCGTCGAGGCGCTTCATCGTGCGTCCTCCGGCTGCTCACCGACACGGTACGAGCCGACGAGCTCGTGGGTCCCCGTGTCGCGGATGTCGTTGAACCACCGGCGACTGCCGGCGGCGTGGTTCCAGCGCTCGGCGTAGCGACCGCGCGAGTTGTCTCGGACGAAGAGGAAGCGGGACCACTCCTCATCCGACAGCACCTCGGGGTCGGCCGGATAGGCGACGTGCGCCTGCCCGCCGTACTTGAACTCGGGCTCGTCGCGAGGGCCGCAGTAGGGGCAGCGGATCTCGAACATCAGTGCGCCACCGCCGCGGCGCCGTGCTCGTCGATCAGCTCGCCGGTCTCGAAGCGCGTCATTGCGAACGGCCGGTTGAGCGCGTGCG
>JBPCSK010000127.1:0-12691 GCA_051007275.1 Gaiellales bacterium
TGTGTCGCCGTTGTGACGTCAGGTCAGATCGAGCGCCGCGAGCACGTCGGCGAACTCATCGACGATGCCGAGGTGCTCGGGCTTCATCAGCGTCGAGCGCAGCACCGTGGCTGTCGGCTGGTCGGCGTCGACGTGGAGGTCGTCGGCGCTGACGTTCAGCTTCGCGACGTGCCAGCCGCGCTCCGCGAGGCGATCGAACGCCGTGTCCGTCGCGGCGCTGATGCTCGACGCCGTCGTGCCCGTGGGGTACCAGCAGACGATGTCGAGATCGGGGTCGAGCACGAGCGTCCACCCGTCGAGGCCGCGAATGCGATCGGCCAGGCGAAGAGCCGCCGCGCGAGAATCGGCGAGATGCGCGCCGAGACCGTCGCGCGTGAGCGGCAGTGCCTGAAGCGTGGCCCAGAGCGCCGCAGCGGCGGATCCGGAGCGGGAGCACTCGAGGCTCAGCTCGCCGGGGTGCACGTCGTCGCTGGTGAAGTACGTGTACGGCGACGTGTGGTCATAGAGGCGCCCGATCTGCGGGTCGCGGAAGAGGATGCAGCCGCAGCCGTAGGGCTGGAGCCCGTGCTTGTGCGGATCGATCGCGATCGAGTCGGCACGCGCAACCGCAGCGAACGGCGCGCGCGCCACGCCCGGCGTGCCGCCGTCGGCCAGCAGCGCGAAGAAGCCGCCGTACGCCGCGTCGACGTGGAGGCGGGAGTCGTACCGCTCACAGAGGTCGGCGATCCGATCGATGCGATCGATCATCCCGAGGCCGGTCGAGCCCAGCGTGGCGACCACCGTGCCGACCCCGCCTGCCTGCAGGCGCTCCTCAAGCGCGGCGAGATCGAGCGTGCCGTGCCCCGTCGCTGGGATGGTCTCGTGTCGCGCCCCTACGACCTCGGAGATGCGCGCGTGCGTGTAGTGCGCCTGCGCTCCCGAGAGCACCACCTGCTCGGGATGCAGGCTGCGTGCCACCCACAGCGCTTCGAGGTTGGCGATCGTGCCCGACGCCGTGAGGTGCGAGAGGTGCGAGGTGAGGCCGAGCATCGCTGCGATCTGGTCGACCGCCTCGCGCTCGAGGTGCGCGGTGGCCGGCCCGCCGTCGAACGCGTGGTTGTTCGCGTTGATCAGCATCGCCATGGCGTACGCGCTCCACGCGACGGGGTGCGGTGGCTTGAGCATCTGCCCGAGGTACTGCGGATCGGCGAACGGGTAGGAACCGCCGAGTCGATCGGCGAGCGCATGCAGCGCGTCGGACCACGCGGCGGGAACATCCCCGTCGTCGTGCAGCAGCGAGCCGAGCGGCAGCAGCTCGTCGGCGCGGCGGTGCAGACGCGCGCGTTCGTGCTCGGGAAGGCGAGGGTCGCTCACGCGTGCTTCGCCTCAACGGCCGCCCCGAGCTCGAGTACCACGGTGAGCAGCTCTTCGACATCCGCAGGGTTCGTGCGGAAGTTCGTGATGCAGGGACGCAGGTAGGTATGACCGTCGATCACGGCCGGGGCGAGATACACGCGCCCGTCGACCTGGATCGCGTGGGCGAGTGCCCGGTTGTGCATGTCCAGATCGCCGACGGCGGGCAGGTGGCGAAACGCGACGACGGTGAGGTCTGGCTCCTTGAGGAGTTGCAGGTTGGGCGTCTCCGAGACTCGGCGCGCGAGCAGACGCGCAAGGTGGACGTTGCGGTCGATCGCCGCGCGAAAGGCGGCGGCTCCGTGCGTGCGCAGCGCCACCCAGAGCTTGAGTGCGCGGAACGGTCGCGAGTACTCGAGCGTCCAGTCGACCGGATGGCGCAGGTCCTCGTCGATCATGTAGGCGGCATCGTGCGCGAAAGCCGTGACGAGATCGGCCTTGTCGCGCACCAGCAGTACGCCGCAGGCTTTCGGCACGTACAGCCACTTGTGCGCGTCGACCGCAACGGAGTTGGCCCGTGCGAGACCGCGGAAGAGCGGGGCGGTGGAAGGGGCGGCGGCGGCCGGCAGGCCGTAGGCGCCATCGATGTGGAGCCATACGTCGTGCCGCTCGCACACCTCCGCGATCGCATCAATGGGATCGACCGTGCCGGTGAGCGTCGTGCCCGCGGTCGCGACGACCGCCATCGGTACCCGTCCGGCAGAGCGGTCGGCGCCGAGCATCGCATCGAGTGCGGCGGGATCCATGCGACGGTCCGCATCGATGGGCACGCGTCGCAGGTTGTCGCGCCCGATGCCGATCAGCTCAACGGCGCGCTCGATGCTGGAGTGCGCCTCGTCGCTGGTGTAGGCCGTCATCACCTGCGACGTGCCGGTCAGGCGCGTGCCCGGCAGGGCGTGCTCGCGCGCCGTGGCGAGCGCCGTGAGGTTCGAGATCATCCCACCGCTGGTGAACGTCCCTCCCGTCGCGGGGTATCCGACGAGCTCGCCGACCCACTGCAGCGTCTGGTGCTCGACGAGATTCGCCGCCGCGGCGTCGGAGGCGAGGTTCACGTCATGCGCGGCCATCAGCGCGTCTGCGAGGACGCCCATCTCGAGGCCCGAAGAGGGAATGAACGCGAAGAAGCGGGGACGCGAGTTCGTCATGCTCTGGTCGAGCACCTGAGCGGCGTCGACGAGCACGCGCGTCGGGTCGATACCGTGCTCGGGCAGCGGAGCGTCGGTCAGCCTCTCGATCTCGCTGCTGATGTCGGGCTGCGTCGGTCGCGGCGCATCGAAGCTCGTCCAGGCCTCGCGCAGCAGCTCGACGCCGTGCTCGAGGGCGGATGTCCTGTCCCCGCCGAGGAGGAGCGGGGATGCGCCGATGTCGTCGGGCGTACTCATGCGGCCTCGATCGCGGCGGCGATGGCAGAGGCGGTTGCCTGCAGATGCGGCACGAGCTCGGCGCGGCGCGCGCGGTCGAGCCGAAACGTTGGACCGCAGACCGCAAGCGCGAAGAGCTGGTCCTGCTCGTGGGCATGAACGGGCACCGCGATGGTCGTCATGCCGACCTCGAGCTCGTCGACGCCGATGGAGACGCCGGTCTCACGCACGCGGCGGATCTCCTCGATCAGCCGTTCGGGGTCTGTGATCGTGTGGTCGGTGTAGGCCAGGTAGGGGCCGATCCCGAGGATCGCGCGAACGTCGTCGTCGGGCAGGGTCGAAAGCGCCACACGGCTTCCTGCTGAGGCGTGCAGCTGGACCGGGCGCCCGAGCCAATTGCCGATGCCGACCATGCGGCCGGGATCGACCTGCGCGATCACATCGACGGCGTAGGGGAGACGGTTGGCGCCGAGCAGCACGGTCTCACCTGCCGTCGCCATCATCGACTCAAGGTGCGGCCGCGCGCGCCCGACGACGGACACGAAGGGATCGGCGGCACGGCCCAGGCGCAGGAGCTCGTGGCCGATCACCCACTGGCCGGTATCGGGGATCTGCTCCACCATGCCGGCGTCCGAGAGCGTGGCGAGCAGGCGGCGCAGCGTTGGCGAGGGCAGCTCCACGGCGACGGCGAGCTCGGCCGTCGTTGCGCCGGTGCGCACCTCGGAGAGCGCGCGCAGGATCGCAACCGCCTTCTGGAGCGACTGATTGCGCTGCAGGCCTGGGGCGTGCGTCTTGCGGAGCGCGGTATCGCCGGTGGTCATGGATTGACTTTGATCGGTCACTCTGCGAATGTCAACCCATGGAGTTGCGGCAATGAAGGCGATCGTGGTCGGCGGCGGCGTGGTCGGCACCGCATGCGCGTATCAGCTGCTCGGCGTGGCGGACGAGGTCGTGTTGATCGACGCCGGTGGGGTCGGGCTCGGTGCCACGGCCGGCAACGCCGGGTGGGTCACGCCGACGCTCGGCATGCCGCTCGCGTCTCCTGGCATTCTCACGCAGGGGCTCCGCTCGGCCTTCGATCGTGACGGCGCGCTGATCATCCGCCCCTCGCTCGACCCGCAGTGGGCGCGCTGGCTCTGGCGCTTCGCGCGCAAGAGTCGACAGGTCGAGTTCGAACGCGGGATGGCCGCGCTGATGGCGATCACGCTACGCTCGCTCGACGCGCTTGATGCCATGCGCGCCGATGGCGTCGAGTTCGAGGAGCACAAGGCAGGCCTGCTCGTCACTGCCTTCGACCGCGAGGGCGTGCACTGGTTCGACGCGACGTTCGACGCTCTGCGCAACCTCGGCTTTCCCGGGGGCATGACGCCGATGTCCGGTGACGAGGCGCGTGCGCTCGAACCCGCCCTCGGCCCGCGCATCGGATACGCCGTCCGGACCGAGGTCGATCGCCACGTCGACCCGACCGGCCTCGTCAACGGACTCGCCGAAGTCGTGCGTCAGCGTGGCGGCACCGTCATCGAGCACGCGCCCGCCAAGGCGATCCGGCGCATCTCCGGCGGCTACGCCGTCGACGGTCCGCAGGGCGAGATCGCCCGTGGCGATGTCGTCGTGCTGTCGAGCGCCCTCGGCACACCGGAGCTGATCCGGCCGTATGGACTGCGCCTGCCGATGGTTGGGGCCAAGGGGTACTCCGTCACCGTTTCGCAGCCGACGCCCGCACCGACGCTGCCGCTGTACCTCTGTGAGTGCAAGCTGGGCACGTCATCGATTGCGGGCGGGCTGCGCATTGCAGGCTTCTTCGAGCTCGGCAGCGATGATCCCGCCGCCAGCCCCGCGCGAGCCGACCAGCTGCTGCGCGAGACGCAGGAGTACCTGGCCGGACCGCTCGATCCCACCCCCGTGGAGGGTTCCGCTGGCTGGGCGGGCTTCCGTCCTGCCACCCCCGACAGCCTGCCGCTGCTCGGCCCCGTCCCCGGCGCCCCGGGGCTGTTTCTCGCGACCGGGCACGGGATGCTCGGCGTGACCCTCGCACCCGCCACCGGCGTCGCCATCGCGGCGCTCGTACGTGGCGAGCGTCCCGCGTGGATCGCCCCCTTCGCACCCGATCGCTAGCCCAGGAGAGTCCCGTGTTCATCAAGACGACACCGCATCTCGAGCCGGTCACCCCCGACGGTCTCGCCGCCCTCGAGCGCGGGTGGCAGCGGCTGGTGTCGGAGCTCGGCGTGCGCTTCGACCACCCCGAGGCGCTCCGTCTCTTCGCGGAGGCGGGGCAGACCATCGATGGCGACATCGTCCGGTTCGATCCCGATTGGGTCGTCGAGATGTGCGCGAAGGCGCCGAGCGAGTTCACGCTCCACGCGCGCAACCCGGCCCGTGACATCCGCATCGGTGGCAATCACATGGTCTTTCTGCCCGTGCAGGGTCCGCCGTTCGTGCGCCGCGGAGACGACCGACGCGACGGCACGCTTGCCGACTACCGCGATCTCCTGCGCCTCTCTCAGATGAGCGACGTTCTCGATTCGGCGGGGAGCATCCCGGTCGAGCCGAATGACCTCCCGCTGGACTCCCGGCACCTCGACGAGCTGCAGAGCCTGATCGAGCTGACCGACAAGCCGTTCGGCGGCCACTCGGTCACCAAGGACACGTGCAACGACGCCCTGGCCGTGGCGCGCATGGTGTTCGGCGATCGCGTCGACCGCGAGCCATGTACCTACACGAACATCAACGTCAACTCGCCGCTCGTCTACGACGAGCGCATGCTCGACGCGCTGCTCATCTACGCGCGCGCGGGCCAGCCCGTCCTCGTCGTGCCGTTCCTCCTGATGGGCGCGATGGCGCCGGCGAGCGTGCCCGCCGCGCTCGCGCAGCAGTTCGCCGAGGCGATGACGGGGATCGCGCTGATCCAGCTCGTCAACCCCGGGGCGCCGTGCGTCCTTGGCTCCTTCCTCTCGACGACGGACATGAAGAACGGGTCGCCCGCCTTCGGTGGACCCGAGTCGCACTTCGGCCTGCTCGCATCGGGACAGCTCGCGCGGCGGTACAACCTGCCGTGGCGTGCGGGTGGTGGCTCGCTCACCACCAGTCCGGTGCCCGACGCCCAGGCGGCATGGGAGGGGATGAACACGATGCAGGCGGCCTTCCTCGCCGGTGCCAACTTCCACATGCACTGCGGGGGCTGGCTCGAGGGAGGTCTGGTGGCGTCGTTCGAGAAATTCGTGATCGACGCGGACATGCTGCGCACGCTGCTCAAGGAGTTCACGCCCGTCGACATCACCGAGGAGTCGCTGGCATTCGGTGCGCACGACGAGGTGCGTCATGGCGGGCACTTCCTCGGTGCTGCGCACACGATGGAGCGCTTCCGCGACTGCTTCCATCGGCCAGAGCTCGCGACCACGGATAACTTCCAGCGCTGGAGCAAGGACGGCGCCCTCGACGCCGCCGCTCGCGCGACCGCGATCTACGAGCGCATGCTCGCGGAGTACGAGCCACCGCCGCTTGACGACGCGATCCGCACCGAGCTCGACGAGTTCGTGGTGCGTCGGCGCGCCGAACTTGGCGACTGATCCACGAGGCGCGATACCCTGCTCGGCGTGAGTGATGGGATGACACGTTGACCGGGCATGGTCATGGGCACGCGGGCGGGCATGAGCATGCGCAGCTCCACGGTCCGCGCTGGCTGGGGCTGACGACGGCGATCGTGCTGGGCATCGCCGCGGTCTTCGCCGGCGTGGCCACGTGGCGGGCGCAGGTCATGCAGGGTCATTCCGTCGAGCACTTCACGCTCTCGACTCAGGCCAGCAGCACCGCCAACACGCTGATGCAGGACGCGGAGCGCTCCATGTCGAGCGAGCGCCAGCTGTTCATCGACTACCGCACGGCCCTCGAGCGCAACGACACCCAGCTCGCGACGACGGTGCTGTCGATGATGACGGCGAATTCCCGCGCCGCGATCACCTGGTGGAAGGCGCAGCCGGCCATCGATCGACCCTACACGCCGTTCGTCTCGGCCAACCCGGAATGGAACGCCCCCGGCGTGATCATCGATGCGAAGGCGTCGCTCGAGGACTCCGCGCACTACCTCGAGCTGGCGGAGACCGAGCTGGGACGCTCGCACGACCTCGAGTTCGTGGCGGCGTTCCTGACGATCGCCTTCCTCGCCGGCGGCCTCGCCGGCACGTTCGAGTCGATGCGCATGCGGATCGGCCTGCTTGCGGTCAGCGTCATCGTGCTGGTGGGCTGCATCGGCGGGGCGGTCGCGTTCTGGTGAGGAATCTCATGGTCATCCTCCTGCTCGCCAGCGTGGGCGCGGCGTTGGCCGCCTGCGGCGCCTCGTCCGGCAGCTCCGATGCCGTCGTGACGGAGCCGTCTCCCGCAGCGATGTCCTGCACGGGCGCCGTCGGCGTGATGGCGCCCTACGGTGGGCGCGCGCAGGACGACACGACGCAGATGAATTGGGCGCGCGTGTCGCTCGAGAAGTTCAACCAGGAGCACGGGACGAGCTTCACCCTGCGCCCGGGGAACGTCGATGGCAATCCGGCGGCCGGCAGGCGTGAGGCGCGGGAGATGGTCGCGGACCAGAACGTGATCGGCGTCGTGGGACCGAAGACCTCCGCTGTGACACGCGCGATCGGCCCGATCTTCGACGCCGCGGATCTCGTGTACGTCTCGCCCTCCGCGACCAACCCGTCGCTGACCGACGGCAGCCTCAAGAACTTCTACCGCGTGGTCGCCAGCGACGCCAAGCAGGCGCCGGCGATGGCCGCGTACATCGCGAAGCACCTCAAGCCGAAGAAGGTGCTGATCGTGCGCGACGACGAGGTCTACTCGCAGGATCTCGCCGCTGGCCTGAAGGACGGGCTCGACGGGCTCGGCGTCGCATCGACGACGATCGGCATCTCGACGACTCAGTCCGACTTCGCCGACGTCATCGCTGCGGCTGGCAGCGACGTCAATGTGGTGGCGCTGCCCGTGCTCGACGCCACGCAGGCGACGGAGATCGTGCACCAGCTGGCGAAGGCCGGGAAGTACCCGACGTTCATCGGCGGCGATGCGCTGTTCCTCGACTCGTTCCGCTCGCCCGGCGCCTACGTCACCACCTACGCACCGGACCTCAGCGCCGACGACTCGGCGGAAGAGACGATCCGCCTGTACAAGACGATCTTCGGGGAGTTCGAGTACTACGGCGCACCGTCGTACGTGGCCATGGAGATCGTGCTCGAGGCTGCCAACGAGGTCTGCAAGGAGCACGGCGAGGTGACGCGCGAGGAGATGGTCAAGCAGCTCCCGAAGACCCGTCTGGCCACCAGCATTCTGGGCATGCCGATCGCCTTCACCCCGGAGCATGAGCTCGAGGACGCGCCCATGCACGTCTACCAGGCGGGACCGGGCGGATTCACGCTCGTGCAGTAGCCGCAGCGGGCCTGGTCGCTGCACCGGCGAACCGGACGCAGCGACCAGGCCCGCGTGCGGTTACCCCTCGGCGCCGAAGTCCGGGGCCTCTTCGCCAGCCGGATCCGGTGCGGTGGCGAGCACCTCGGCGGGCACCATGCCCTCGTACTGCTCGAAGTTCTTGACGAACTGGGCGGCCAGCTGGTGCGCCTTCTTCTCGAAGGCGGCAGGGTCGTCCCACGTCTCGACGGGGTTGAGCAGCTTCGCGTCGACGCCGGGCACGGCAACGGGGATGTGCAGGCCGAAGATCGGATCCTGGCGGGTCTCGACGTTGTCGAGCTCGCCCGACACGGCAGCACGCACGAGTGCGCGAGTCGCCGCGATCGGCATGCGCTTGCCGACGCCGTACGGGCCGCCGGTCCAGCCGGTGTTCACCAGCCACGCGGAGGCGCCGGTCTTGGCCAGGCGCTCGCCGAGCATCTTGGCGTAGACGCCCGGATCCTGCGCGAGGAACGGCGCGCCGAAGCACGTCGAGAACGTCGTCTGCGGCTCCGTGACGCCGACCTCGGTTCCGGCCAGCTTCGCCGTGTAGCCCGACAGGAAGTGGTACATCGCCTGCTCCGGGGTCAGCTTCGCGACCGGCGGCAGGACGCCGTAGGCGTCAGCCGTCAGCAGCACCACGGCGGTCGGCGTCCCGGCGCGACCCTCCTCGACGACGCCCGGGATGGACGTCAGCGGGTAGGCGACGCGCGTGTTCTCCGTGATCGAGGAGTCGGCGAAGTCGATCTCGCGCGTCTCGGCGTCCATCACGACGTTCTCGATGATCGAGCCGAACATCTCCGTCGTCGCGTAGATCTCGGGCTCGGACTCGGCCGACAGGTTGATCGCCTTGGCGTAGCAGCCGCCCTCGATGTTGAAGACGCCGTCATCGGCCCAGCCGTGCTCGTCATCGCCGATCAGCGGGCGCTCGGAGTCGGTCGACAGCGTCGTCTTGCCGGTGCCCGAGAGACCGAAGAAGACCGCGACGTTGCCGTCCTGGCCGACGTTCGCCGAGCAGTGCATCGACAGCACGCCCTTCTGCGGCAGGCGGTCGTTCATGATCGTGAAGACGGACTTCTTGATCTCGCCGGCATAGCGCGTGCCGCCGATCAGGATCTCACCGCCGGTGAAGTCGACGGTCACGAAGCCGGTCACGCGGGTGCCGTGCTTCTCCGGGTCGGCCTTGAACTCGGGCGCGTGGAGGATCAGCACCTCGGGGTTGTGCGAGGGGATCTCGTCGGCGGTCGCCGGGATCAGCATGGTCTGTGCGAACAGCAGGTGCCACGCCGAGTTCGACACGACGCGGATGGCGGTGCGGTGCTCGGGATGGGCGCCGGCCCAGGCGTCGAGGACGTAGACGTCACCCTGGTTGAGGAACGCGATGAGATCCTCGCGGATCAGCGCGTTGTGCTCCTGCGAGATCGGGCGGTTGACGGGGCCCCACCAGATGCGGTCCTTCGCGCCGGGCTCCTCGACGATGAACTTGTCCTTGGGGGAACGGCCCGTGTTCGGGGCGGTGTTGACGACGAGCGAGCCGCCGGCGGCAAGCTGGCCGGCGTCTGCGCGCAGCGTGTGCTCATAGAGCTCGGCGGCCGTCAGGTTCCAGTGGGCGTCGCCACCGGGCGCGAGGCCGTGCGTGTCGAGTCCGATTGAGCCGCGGCGTGTCGTCGTTGCCATTGTGAGGTCATCTCCTGGGTCTGCAAATTCGAACGCACGTAGGGGAACGCGTGCGCTGGGGTGGAAGCCTACTGATCCCATAGGTCATATCCGCAGGTTGATCGTCCCCGGCCGAATATTCGCGGAAGCCGCCGGCGGGGCCGTGATCAGATTGCCGGCCGACGGGAGCACTGGGCTCCCGTCATTCGACGCTAGTCGTGGATCGCCTCGACGTCGTCGCAGTGGTGCTTGGCGGCGCGGACGCTCTCGGCATCCCAGAGGTCGCCGACCAGCCGATGGTGCGGCGTGCCCACGATCACCGACGTTGGCGAGAACTTCTCGCACGCCGCAGTGACGCTCGCGCCCTCCGGACCCATCGTCGCCTGGCCCGTCGCCTCGAGGCCCTGGGCGCGCGCGATCGCGCACATCGCCGCGGCTCGATCCTCGGCCTCGCTGCCGCTCTCGCCCTCGACGAACTCCTGGCCGAGGCCGTGGCCGATGGTCGTGTCCATGCCGCCGTGCGTGACCATCACGACCGTGGTGACGCCAAGCTCCTTGGCCTTCGCGATGACCCGCTCGGCCACCAGCTCGTCCGTGCCCAACTCCGTGGAGAACCCCAGAATGCTGCTCATGCGCCAGTTGTACACCGCCGCGGCCGCAATTGCACACGGCGGGCCCGCTCGACGGCGACGGAACTGCCGTGCTGCGCGAGCCGTCAGCGGCCGGACGCCCATCGGCTAGCATCGCGCCCATGACGCTCCAGCTCAATGATCCCTCCCTGTTCCGCCAGCAGGCCTACGTCGACGGCCAGTGGGTCGACGCCGACAGCGGCGAGACCTTCCCCGTCTACGACCCCGCCACGGGAGAGGTGATCGCGAACGTCCCGCGCCTCGGCGCCGCTGAGACCCGTCGCGCGATCGAGGCCGCCGAGCGCGCCCAGGCGGGCTGGGCCAAGCTGCTCGCCAAGGACCGTGCGCGCATCCTGCGCGACCTCGCCGACGCAATGATCGCCAACGCCGACGATCTGGCGACGATCATGACGGCGGAGCAGGGCAAGCCGTGGGGCGAGGCCAAGGCAGAGGTGGCCTATGCCGCGTCGTTCTTCGAGTGGTTCGGCGAGGAGGCCAAGCGCGTCTACGGCGAGACGATCCCCGCCCCGATGGGCGAGCGCCGTCTCGTCGTGCTGCGCCAGCCGATCGGCGTGACCGTCGGCATCACGCCGTGGAACTTCCCGTCGGCGATGCCGACCCGCAAGGCCGCACCGGCGCTGGCCGTCGGCTGCAGCATGGTGCTCAAGCCGGCCGAGCAGACGCCGCTCAGCGCGCTGGCCATCGCCGAGCTCGCGGAGCGCGTTGGCGTCCCCGCCGGCGTGTTCAGCATCGTCACCGGCGACGCCGAGGACGCGCCGAAGATCGGCGGCGAGATGACGTCGAACCCGATCGTGCGCAAGCTGTCGTTCACCGGCTCCACGCAGGTCGGCAAGATTCTCATGGAGCAGTGCGCGCGCACCGTCAAGAAGGTCTCGCTCGAGCTGGGTGGCAACGCGCCGTTCCTCGTGTTCGATGACGCCGACCTCGACGATGCGATCGCCGCGATCAACGTGGCCAAGTACCGCAATGCCGGGCAGACGTGCATCAGCGCCAACCGCGTGCTCGTGCAGAGCGGCATCCACGACGCGTTCGTCGAGCGCGTTGTCGAGCTGTCCAAGACCGTCAACGTCGCGCCGGGCTTCGACCCATCCGCGACGATCGGGCCGCTGATCGACGACCCCGCGCTGGAAAAGGTCGCGCGCCACGTGGCCGACGCCCGGACGCGCGGCGGCGAGGTGCTGCTCGGCGGCGACGTCCATGCCGAGCACGGCCGCACGTTCTTCCTGCCGACCGTGATCACTGGCGCCGACATGTCGTGGGAGATGTCGAACGAGGATACGTTCGGGCCCGTCACCGCCGTGCATCGCTTCGAGGACGAGGCCGACGCCGTGCGGATCGCCAACGACACGCCGTTCGGGCTCGCCGCGTACCTCTTCACCCGCGACCACGCCCGCATCTGGCGCGTCGGCGAGGGCCTCGACTACGGGATGATCGCCATCAACACGGGCTTCATCAGTGCCGCGGAGGCGCCGTTCGGCGGTGTCAAGGAGTCCGGCATTGGCCGCGAGGGCTCGCAGCACGGCATCGAGGACTTCCTCGAGATGAAGTACATGGCCTGGGCCGGCATCCGCGACGCGTGAGGGTGCGGCGCAGATGTGCGCCGATCCGTGACATCTGAGTGCATGATGCGTATGGCATACTCATGCCATGAGTACGCGGCTGCAGGTAATTCTCGACGACGATGAGCTCGCGCGCTACAAGGCCTGCGCCACGCGCGACGGCGTGAACCTGTCCACGTGGGTGCGCATGGCGCTGACGCTCGCGGAGCGGACGCGTCCACGCAAGACGCCCGAAGAGCGGATGGCCGCGGTCAAGCGGGCGATGGACATACCCGCGTCCGCCCGCGTGCCAACGCCGACGATCGCCGAGCTGCGCCGGGGGTTCGATCGCAAGTACGAGTCCGCGCTCGACGCGTGATCTACGTTGACGTCAACGTGCCGATGTACCTCGTGGGCGAGGACGAGCGCTGGCGTGAGGAGGCGCTCCTCGTGATGCATCGGATCGCCAAGCGGGATCAGCTCGTCGTCACGAGCGCGGAGACGTTCCAGGAGATCCTCCATCGCTACCGCGCCATCCACCGTGAGGAGGCCCTGCAGCTCGCGTGGGATCAGACGCTGGCGATCGTCGACGAGGTCCTGCCGATCACGTACGACGACGTCGACCGGGCGAAGGGCGTGCAGCTTGCGCGCCGCGGCATCACCG
>JBPCSK010000128.1:0-5236 GCA_051007275.1 Gaiellales bacterium
GGCAAGACCGCCGTCGCCAACGCCAAGATCGCCTACGCCGACGTGTACCAGGCGATCTTCGACAACGACGCAAGCTGGCAGGCCGTCGAGGCCGCCGGCGGGGCACGTCAGCGCGCCCTGTGGGCCTCGACGAGCACGAAGAACCCGGCCTACTCGCCATGCCTGTACGTCGACGAGCTGATCGGCCCCGACACGGTCAACACCGTGCCGGACGCCACGCTCGAGGCGTATCGCACGCAGGGCGACCCCGCCTCGCGCCTGACGGAGGACCTCGACGGCGCCCGCGCGGTCATGCAGGTCATCGCCGATGCCGGCATCGACTTCGCCGCGGTCACCAAGGAGCTCGAGGACGAGGGCGTCGCCGCCTTCCAGAAGGCGTATGAGGGCATGCTCGACGCGATCACGAAGCGGCACGACGCGGTTTCGTAGGCGGGCGTGAAGAGTGCGTACTACTGGTGTACGCCACAGGCGGGCACCAGAAGTGCGCACTCGGCACGTACGCCGGCGCACCTGATGTGCCCGGAGCGTCGTCGTTGACCGCCTGACTGGATCAACTCAGCGTTGGCGTACGTGCTGAGTGCGCACTCCTCACGACCGCCAACGCGAGTACGCACTCCTCACGACCGCCAACGGACCGGTGGGCATCGTCCGGCAGGAGCCGGCCCGCGCCGGCTCAGACCGGACGCTTCTCGCCCGGCAGGAGCCGGTCGAGCCATCCCGGCAGCCACCAGTTCGCCTCGCCGAGCAGCACCATCGTGCTGGGCACGAGCATGAGGCGCACGATCGTGGCGTCGACGAGCACGGCGGTCGCGAGGCCGATGCCGAACATCTTCACGACCACGTCGTCCATCAGCACGAACGAGAGGAAGACCGTGATCATCACCAGCGCCGCAGCGGTGATCACGCGCGCGGTGTACGAGAGACCGATCTCGACGCTCTGAAGCGTCTTCGCACCGCGCAGGTGCTCCTCGCGGATGCGGCTGATCAGGAAGACCTCGTAGTCCATCGAGAGCCCGAAGAGGATGGCGAACATCATCATCGGCACGTAGGCCTCGATCTGCACCTTCTCCGGCACTCCGATGTACTGGGCGCCCCACCCCCACTCGAAGATCGCGACGATGGCGCCGTACGCCGCGCCGATCGACAGCACGTTCATGACGGCGGCCTTCAGCGGCACGAAGATCGAGCGGAACTCGATCAGCAGCAGGATGAACGACAGCAGGATCACGGCGCCGATGAAGATCGGCAGCCGCTCCGAGATGCGGTTGGAGAGATCGAGCAGGCCAGCCGTGACGCCCGTCGCATACACCTGCACCCCGGGGCCGACCGCCTTCTCGACCTCGGCGGGCAGGCGCGAGACGAGCGTCTGCGTGGCGTCGTCCGTGGGCGCCGTCTTCGGGATCAGCGTGATCAGCGTGACCTTCTGCTGCGCGTTGATCATCGGCGGCGCGACGGACGCGACGCCCGGATCCTTGGCGATCGCGTCGGCCGCCTGCTTCGCACCGGCCTCGTCGGCGTACGGGCTGAGCACGACCTCGATGGGACCGTTGAGGCCAGGGCCGAACTTGGCGGCGAGCGTGTCGTAGGCGACGCGCGTGGGAGAACCCGCGGGGTCGGAGCCGGCATCCACCTGGCCGAGCTTCATCGACAGGAGCGGCACCGTGAGCACGGCGAGGATCGCGATCGCCAGGATCAGGAACGGGATCGGGTGGTTGCCGACGATGCGCGCCCAGCGACCCCAGAGTCCACCGGCGATCTCGTCGGGACCGGCAGCAGCGGCGCGGCGCGCGGCATGGCGATCCTTCTTGCGGATGACGCGCTGGCCGACGATTGCGAGGATCGCCGGCAGCAGCGTGAGCGCGGAGAGGATGGCCGTGAGCACCGCAACCGCGGACGTCACGCCGAGCATCGTGACCGTCGGGATGCCGGCGGCCACGAGCCCCAGCAGCGCGATCGAGACGGTCAGCCCCGCAACCAGCACGGCGCGGCCGGCATTGCCGAGCGCCGTGCCGATCGCCTCCTCCACCGACGCCCCGGCCTGCAGCTCCTCGCGCTGGCGATTGACGATGAAGACGGCGTAGTCGATGCCGACGCCGAGACCGATCATCGTGGCGAGGATCGGCGCGATGGCCGAGATCGACAGGGCTGCCGAGGCCAGCTGGATCGTCAGGAGCCCGAGCGAGAGTCCGACGATCGCGCTGATCAGCGGCGAGACCATGGCGAGCACCGTGCCGAAGGTGATCAGCAGGATGATGATCGCCGCGAGGATGCCAAGCCCCTCGGAGATGTCCTGGCTCGTGCTCTCCTCCTGCGCGGCAGGCGTGCCGGCGTAGGCGACGGTGAGGCCCTTCGTCTCGGCCACGGGAGCCATCGCATCCTGCAGGTGGTGCCACGTGGCAGGCGTGACCTCATTGACGCCGAGGTCGTAGGTGAGCCCGATGATCGCCGTCGACTTGTCGGGCGAGATCTCGCCACCTGCGCCGTACGGGTCCTTGACCGCCGACATGTGCGGCAGCGTGCGGAGGTCCTTGATCGCGGCCTGGATCACCTGCTTGTTGGCCGCATCCTCGACGGCACCGGGGGCGCCGGTGACGACGACCTGACCGTCTAGGCCCTTGCCCGTCGGGAAGGCCCGGCCGGCGAGATCGGCACCCGTCTGCGCACCTGTGCCGGGCACCGTCAGGTCGGCATTGGCATGTCCGCCGGCGAGCGTGGCGGCACTGGCCCCGCCGGCGAGCAGCACGATCCAGAGGATCACCGTCGCCCAGCGGTGTCGCGCGCAGAGCATTCCGAGACGTCCGACCATGGCGGGGATTCTACCGACGAGGCCCGCATTCCCATCCGGCGGGTGCACCCGCCTATGCTTCCCGGCATCACGCCCGGGAGGAGCACCGTGAGCCTGTTCGAGATCCGCAAGATCGCCACGTACACCGAGGAGATCCACCACGACTTCGGCCCCGCGCCGGAGCAGCCGGCGCGCAAGGGCGCGGTCATGGCAGTCGTGACGAACCCGTACGTCAAGCAGTACGTGGAGGACCTCAGCCCCGCGATGGACGAGCTGAAGGCGCTCGGCGAGCGGCTCGGCGCGATCCTGATCGACCATCTCGGCGGCGACGCCAGCGCGATCGAGGGCTACGGCAAGGGCGCGATCGTCGGCAGCAACGGCGAGATCGAGCACGGTGCCATGTGGCACATTCCCGGCGGCGGCGGCATGCGCAACGCGATCGGCGGCGGCACCTCGATCGTGCCCTCGACGAAGAAGGTCGGTCCGGTCGGCTCGCGCATCGACATCCCGCTCACGCACATCGAGTGGTCGTACGTGGGCAGCCACTACGACGCAATCGAGGTGGGCGTCCCCGACGGTCCGCGCGAGAACGAGATGGTGCTGATCCTCGCGATGGCCACCACCGGGCGCGTACACGCGCGTCTCGCCACGGGCTTCACGCTGCAGGACCGCGGCAAGCCGGGCGTGCCGGCATGAGGATCGCGTTCATCGGTCTGGGCCGCATGGGCTGGCATCTCGCCGGTCACCTGGCGACTGCCGGGCACGAGCTATCGGTCTTCGACATCGATGCAGATGCCACCGCGCGCTGGGCCACGGAGTTCAACGGGGCGGCCGCGGCATCGATCGAGGACGCCGTGCGCGACTGCGCGGTCGTGTGCTCCTCCGTCCCGGCCGATCCGCAGCTGCGCGCCATCTGGGACGAGGCGCAGAGCGGACTCGCCGAGGGCGCGATCTGGATCGACCACTCCACCACCTCCGCCGAGATCGCCCGCACGCTGGCGGCTGAGGCCGCGGCCACGGGACGCGCCTTCATCGACGCACCGGTCTCCGGTGGCACCGTCGGCGCCGAGAACGGCAAGCTCGCGGTGATGGCCGGCGGCGATGCGACCGCCTGGGAGATCGCCGAGCAGGTCGTCGCGGCCTACGCGGCGCGCGCCAACCTGATCGGCGGCCCCGGTGCAGGCCAGCTGACCAAGATGGCCAACCAGATCTGCGTCGTGGGCGTCGGCCAGGCGCTCGCCGAGGGCCTCGTCTTCGCCGAGCACGCCGGGCTCGACCCGCGCAAGGTGCTCGAGGTGATGCTGACGGGCTCGTCGACGTCCTGGATGATGGAGAACCGCGCCGAGCTGATGATCGAGGGGAAGTTCGACTACGGCTTCTCGACCACGCTGATGCGCAAGGATCTGTCGCTGGTGCTTGACGAGGCCGATCGCACCGGCGAGGAGCTCCCCGTCACCGCGCTGGTGGCCGACCTGCTCGACGAGGTCGACGAGATGGGCGGTGCCGCATGGGACTGGTGCTCCCTGATGCAGCGGCAGCGCGCCGCGCAGTCCACCCCCTAGTCCCGTAGGTCCCTACCCAGAGGAGACTCAATGTCCAAGCGCGTGCTCGTGATCGTGCCGTTTCCCCTCGACGACGAGGGCGTCGCCAACCGTCGGCTGCAGGCCGCCGAGATCGATCTCGGCCCCGACATCCAGTTCGACTTCGAGCCGGTCAAGGCCGGTGCCGCACTGCTCGACAGCCAGCACGACTGGATGCTCGCCGAGCTGGCGCTCTACGAGGTCGGCATGACCGCACAGGAGCGCGGGTATGACGCCGTGTGCAGCGACACGATGAGCGACTCCGGCGTGGCCGCCCTGCGCTCGGCGCTCGACATCCCGGTGATCGGCCCGGGACGCGCCTCGTATCTGACGGCGCTGATGCTCGGCGGCCGCTTCTCGGTGCTGACGCAGTGGGACGGGTGGATCCCGATCTACCGCAAGGGCGTCCACGAGGCCGGTCTCGACAGCCAGTGCGCCTCCATCCGCTCGATCAACATGCGTCCGGACCTGAAGAACCTGCTCGGCGGCAAGGAGGAGGTCGTCTTCCCGCTCCTGCTCGCCGAGGCGCAGCGTTGCATCGAGGACGGCGCCGAGGTGATCTGCCTGGGCTCGACGACGATGCACCAGGCACACGGCTTCCTGACGGAGAACCTGCCGGTGCCGGTCATCAACCCAGGGCCGCTCAGCTATGCGATCGCGCACATGCTGCTCTGCACCGGCCTGAGCCAGAGCCACGCCGCATACCCGAAGCCCGAGGTGCCAAAGCCCGGCATGACGGCGGCCATGCTCGCCGCGGCACAGGCGTACGAGGCCGGCGCGTAGGTCTTCTGTCCGCAAGCCTGCGGGACGTGAGCAGGAGTGGCGAACCGGTGTGGATGTCCCAAAGGGGTCAGACCCTTTTGGGACATCC
>JBPCSK010000129.1:0-1279 GCA_051007275.1 Gaiellales bacterium
CACTCGGAAGGACCACATCTTGCGTTTCGAAGACTTCGATCTCCAGCCGGAGATCCTGCGCGCGTTGAGCGACCTCGGCTACGAGGAGCCCACGCCCATCCAGCAGGGCACCATGGACGCGCTCCTGCGCGACAAGGACATGGTCGGCCAGGCCCAGACCGGGTCGGGCAAGACGGCGGCGTTCATGCTGCCGATCCTCGACCGCATCGACCCCGACGCGAAGGACCTGCAGGCGCTCGTCCTCTGCCCGACGCGCGAGCTCGCGCTGCAGGTGGCCGACGCCACGCGCACCTTCTCGAAGTACATGGACGGCGTCAGCGTCGTGCCCGTCTACGGCGGCGCGCCGATCGTCGAGCAGATCACCGCGCTCAACCGCGGCGGCCAGATCGTCGTCGGCACCCCCGGCCGCGTGCTCGACCTCCTGCGCCGCGGCAAGATGATCCTCGCCGACTGCCGCATGGTCGTCCTCGACGAGGCCGACGAGATGCTCTCGATGGGCTTCATCGACGACGTGCGCGACATCATGAAGCGCACGCCGTGGGGCAAGCAGACCGCGCTGTTCAGCGCCACCATGCCGGAGCCGATCAAGAAGCTGGCCGAGGAGGAGCTGCACAGCCCCGAGTACGTGAAGATCGCCTCCAAGGAGATCACGGTCGACACGATCGAGCAGCGCATCGCCTACGCCGAGGGTCGCGACAAGCTCGAGCTGCTGGAGCGCTTCCTCGAGGAGATGAAGCCGCCCACCACCATCATCTTCGCGCGTACCAAGATCGGCACGCAGAAGCTCGCCGACGACCTCAAGCGGCGCGGCCACAAGGTCCGCGCGCTGCACGGCGACATGGGGCAGGGTGCCCGCGACTCCGTGATGATCGCCTTCCGCGGCAAGCGGATCCCGATCCTCGTGGCGACCGACGTCGCCTCGCGCGGCCTCGACGTCAGCCACGTCACGCACGTCGTCAACTACGACCTGCCCGACGAGCCCGAGGTCTACGTGCACCGCATCGGCCGCACCGGCCGCGTCGGCCGCGAGGGCTTCGCGATCTCCTTCGTGTCGAACAAGGAGAAGCCGAAGCTCGAGGCGATCGAGAAGCTGCTGAAGCGCGAGATCCAGCGCTGGGGCATCGACAAGCCGCTGCCGAAGCTCTCCCCCGAGGAGATCGCACTGGCCGAGGAGATCGAGCGCGCCGAGGAGTCGGGCGACGCCGAAGAGGCGATCGTCGACAACCCGGATGCCGTCGCCGAGACGTCGATGCAGGGATCGTCCGAGTCGCGCGCCGAG
>JBPCSK010000130.1:0-2525 GCA_051007275.1 Gaiellales bacterium
CACGCGGCACTCGTCGGGCAAACCGCAGCCCGCTCTACCATTCACCCCAAGGCGGGGTGTCGGAGCGGCCTAACGAGGCGGTCTTGAGACCCGCCGGATTGGCAATGGGTGTTTCCGGGCGGTTGCTCGGCGGGGACTACCGACGATGCTGCTCGAGGTCGGCGTAGCCGGGCTCGACGTGGTTGGTGGCGTGTGGGCCTTGGTTGCGTGCAGCACTCGTCGGGCAAACCGCAGCCCGCTCTACACTTCCACGTGCAGGCGGGGTGTCGGAGCGGCCTAACGAGGCGGTCTTGAAAACCGCAGCCCGGCAGCAGTGCCAGGGCCCCGGGGTCGAATCCCGGTCCCGCCGTGAATCTCCCCGGGTTTGGAACCAGTGCTGCACGTCATCCGGGCCAATGCGCGACCTGCTTCGTCAAGCTCGGCTTCGCCGATCTTGAGCAGCATGGTTCCACTCGCCGCCGAGTGCTGCCGTCATGGCCCGAGCGACGACTCGGCGGCTCTCGAATCCTGTCCTTACGTCGGTCTCAGAGCGTGCCGGCGATCTGGTCGTCTTACGCCGCGCAAGGCCCGAGCACGCCCGGATCCGGGCGTCCGGCGACGATCACATCGAGGGCGTGCCGCAGCGATCCGGCGTCGATGGCGAACGTCGCGCCCTGGAACGGCTGATCGATCGCCGCGAGCACGTAGAACACGACGCCCAGCAGCAGGAAAATGGGGACCATCGCGACCAGCCATCGTCGCCGGTTTGGCTCGGCAACCTCGAGGCCGGTGATCACGACGATGACCATCGCGCCGATGAACGCCACGAGCCAGAGCGCTGGAGACACCTGTCGGTTTGCCTCGAATAGGCGCTGGTTGCGAAGCTGTCCACGATCGAGGAGGAGCCCGAAGATCGAGCCGAACTGGGCGTCGATGACGGGATTGCCGTGCTCCAGTGAGGTGATGTCGTCGTACAGGCGCGAGACGGCTTGCTGGGTCTCGACGGCACCGTCGGTATCTCCTGTGGCCATCGCTGGCCACTCACTGTCGATGGTTGCCCGCATCACGCAGACGACGTCGTGTTGGATGCGATTCTGATCAGCCGTCGGGAGGCCCGTGGCTGCGCTGTAGAGGGCGAGGTTCTTCGTTGCCTCGTCGTTGGCGGCGCTGCGTGCCGCATCGAAGTGGCCCTGGCCGGCGAAGAGCAGGAGGCCGAGCAGCAGCCCATACATGGCGGCCGCGAATGCGGATGAAGGGCCGGCGTCGATCTGCCCGGTGCGAGGGCGGACGATTGCCACGATGGCGATACCCAGAAGGATGACGAGGGCGAGGCCGCCAACGGCGAAGTACGTGGTCATGGGGTGGGTGTCCCCGGCATGGGGGGACTGTACTCCGAGTATCCCGCTGGTTGGGTCGCCCGCATCGAGCGCGCAGGCCGGGATCACCGCGGAGTGGTGGCTACAGAACGTTCACGGCGCGCGCGGTCACCAGCACCACCAGCAGCAGCGATGACCCGGCCTGCACCATCATCAGTCCCTTGGCCCAGTGCGACAGCGGCATCACGTCGGTTGCGGAGAATGCGGTGCCGTTCGAGAACGAGAAGTACACGTAGTCGATCAGCCGCGGGTGCCAGTGGGGCGGTGCGAGCTGCGGGTTCTCCATCTGCGGGAACTGGAAGTCTGGAAAGCGCGTGAGCGTGTCATCGTCACGCGCGGCGGCGCGGCGCCCCCGACCGCCGCGGTCGAGCTCCCAGTACCAGAGGCCGAAGACGATCACGTTGGTCAGCCAGATCACGGCCGCGGAGAGGATCAGCTCGCGCCCGGTCATCGGCTGAGCCTTCGAGAGCAGCGCCTCGATCAGGCGTACCAGGTCGTACGCGTTCGACACCGTGATGGCTGCGATCACCAGCATCACCAGAGCGCGCTGCCAGCGAGCCACCTCGCGGTGGCGACTCGGCACGAACACCAGGAGCAGCGCAATCAGCACGAGCACCAGCACGATCATCACCACTGCCGGGACAGGTCGGAAGTGCCCGGGCAAGAGCCAGTACAGGGCGAACGACAGCACCACCAGCACGGCGTCGGGAACCGTCGATTCGTGACTCGCGCTCTCCGGCGGCTTGGGGAACAGGCGGAACGGCACAGCTTCACGGTATCGCCGTGCCCGGCTGCCCCGCAGGCCACGAGACGACCGGTGCACGGCTGTATCATCCGCGGCATGCGTCGCGTCCTCATTCTCACTGTGGTGCTCATCAGCGTCCTCGCCTGCTCGGCCTCGGCGATCGCGTCTGAGATCCCCTTCAAGAAGGTCTTCAGCGAGAACGTCAACGGCGATATAGCGATCGCCGCCAATGGCAGCGTCCAGTGCGATGCCACGCAGGCGCAGTGCGCCGAGGCGCTGTACCGCAAGGGCAAGCTGCTCAACAACAACGACTGGGCCATGCAGTACGTCGACCTCGACGATGACCCGTCGTCGTTCTCGTCGTCGTCGAGCGTGCTCGATCTGCCGGTGGGCGCGCGCGTGCTCTATGCCGGGCTGTACTGGGG
>JBPCSK010000131.1:0-7592 GCA_051007275.1 Gaiellales bacterium
GCGCAGGCGCGGGCAGAATGGCCGGCATGACCGAGCCGATCGTCGCGCCTCTGATCGCGTGGTTCGTGCTCGGCCAGACGCTCGCGCCGGAGCAGGCGCTCGGCATCGCGCTGACGATCGCGTGCGTCGCCGTGGTGGAGCGCCAGCGCTTCAAGCACACGCGGGCGAGCGAGATCCTGGTCGCCGAGCTGTGACCACGTACCGCACTGGCGCGTTGCTCGTGATCGTCGCGACCACGCTCTTCGCCCTCAACGGCATCGTCGCGCGCATCGCCATGGATGGCGGCCTGCCGCCTGTCTCCGTGGCGGCCTTCCGCACGGTTGGCGGCGCGCTCTTCCTGCTGCCGTTCGTCGTCGCCGTGTGGCGCCGCTTCACCCGGGCGATGCTGCTGCCGATCGTCGCGTACGCCTCGATCGGCATCTTCGCGTCGCAGGGGCTGTACTTCCAGAGCCTCAGCTACCTCGATGTGGCGCTCGCGCTCGTCCTCTCGTACCTCGCGCCGATCCCGGTCGCGATCTACCAGCACGTGCGCCGCGGCGAGAAGCTGCCGCCCTACGCGTACGTGGTGATGCTCCTGGCGATCGCCGGGGTGGCGCTGTCGGTGCTGGCCGGGAGCGGCGGCGTCGGGGCCGTTTCCGCGATCGGACTGGCCTTCGGTCTGGCCACGATGATCACCTTCGCCGCGATGGTGGTGCTCAGCACGACGCAGCCGGCCGAGCTCGGGCCGATGGCCCGTGCGGGCGCTCCGCTCGTCGTGGCAGCGCTCCTGTACCTGATCGTCGTGCCGCCCTGGACGTTCCCCTGGGATCGGCTCGGCGACGTGGTGACGCTCGCCGGTCGGGTGCACCTGGAGGTGCCGCTGTGGACCACGCTGATCTGGGTCGTCGTGCTCGGCTCGGTGGTGCCGTTCGCGCTGGTCCTGGCGGGCAACGCCCGCGTCGGCTCCGGTGCGGCCAGCATGCTCGGCATGACAGAGCCCGTGGTGGGCTCGATCGCGGCGTGGGTCATCCTCGGCCAGGTGCTCACGTTCCTGCAGATCGTCGGCATCCTCATTACGGTGGTGTCCGTCGGCGTGGTGGAGCACGCGCGCTCGCGTTTCATCCACCAGGTCGAGCTGCCGGGCATGCTGCCGCCGCTCGGCGACGACGATCCCCGGTAGCGTTCCGCCCATGGGAAACGTCCTCACCTCGCTCCCCGTCGGCGAGCGCATCGGTATCGCGTTCTCCGGCGGCCTCGACACCTCGGCCGCCGTCGCATGGATGCGCGACAAGGGCGGCATCCCGTTTGCGTACACCGCGAACCTCGGGCAGTACGACGAGCCCGATCTCGATGACGTTCCCAGCCGCGCGCTGCAGTACGGCGCCGAGGGCGCGCGTCTCGTCGACTGCCGCCCTGAGCTCGTCCGTGAGGGTCTCGTCGCGCTGCAGTGTGGCGCGTTCCACATCAGCTCCGGCGGTCGCACGTACTTCAACACCACGCCGCTCGGCCGTGCCGTCACCGGGACGATGCTCGTCGCCGCGATGCGGGAGGACGGCGTCTCGATCTGGGGCGACGGGTCGACCTACAAGGGCAACGACATCGAGCGGTTCTACCGCTACGGCCTGCTCGTCAACCCGCTGCTGCGCATCTACAAGCCGTGGCTCGACCAGCAGTTCGTCGACGAGCTCGGCGGGCGCAAGGAGATGAGCGAGTGGCTCGTCGCCCACGACCTGCCGTATCGCGACAGCACGGAGAAGGCCTACTCGACCGACGCCAACATCTGGGGCGCCACGCACGAGGCGAAGTCGCTCGAGTTCCTGTCGACGTCGATGGATATCGTCTCGCCGATCATGGGCGTCGCCCATTGGGACGAGTCGGTCGCGATCGCGCCGGAAGAGGTGACGATCCGCTTCCACGAGGGCTGGCCCGTCGCCATCAACGGCGAGGAGTTCGCCGACCAGGTCGCTCTCGTGATGAAGGCGAACGAGATCGGCGGCCGCCATGGCCTCGGCATGTCGGATCAGATCGAGAACCGCATCATCGAGGCCAAGAGCCGCGGCATCTACGAGGCGCCCGGCATGGCGCTGCTCTTCCTCGCCTACGAGCGCCTCGTCAACGGCATCCACAACGAGGGCACGCTGGCCACGTACCGCGAGCAGGGCCGCCAGCTCGGCCGCCTCCTGTACGAGGGTCGCTGGTTCGATCCGCAGGGCCTGATGCTCCGCGAGAGCTTGCAGCGCTGGGTCGGCCGCGCCATCACCGGCGAGGTGACGGTGCGGCTGCGTCGCGGCGAGGACTACACCATCGTCGCAACGGACAGCCCGAACCTGACGTACCACCCGGAGCGGCTCAGCATGGAGAAGTCCGAGAGCGCCTTCGGCCCGCTCGACCGCATTGGCCAGCTGACGATGCGCAACCTCGACATCCAGGATTCGCGCGACAAGCTCGAGATCTACGCCGAGGCCGGTCTGCTCGACATCTCGCAGCCGTCGATCTCAGGGCACCTCGGCCCCGGCGGCGTGCACCCCGACCTGCCGACCGAGGAGAACCCCGGCTTCGACGTCGCGATGGAGCAGGGCGTCGACTGACGCCCCTCGCGTCCGCTCGCTCGTCATCGCGACGGGCGTGCTGCTCGGCCTCTTCGTCCTGCTGCTGATCGCCGTGGCTGCGGCGTGGAAGCCGGTGCTGCGCTTCGATCGCTGGCTGGGGCACGGGATCGTCGGGCACCCGGCGTGGCTGGTGTCGCCCGCCGATTCGCTGGGGCTCGCCACGCGCGACCTCGGCACCGGTGCCGTGGTGGTGATCGCCGTCGCGCTGCTCTGGCGTCCGCACCGGCTGTGGGCGCAGTGGCTGATGTGGAGCGCCATCGTGGGCTTCGCACTGCAGAACGTCGTCAAGGAGCTCGTCGGTCGCTCGCGTCCCGATTGGTCGGAGTCGGCGTTCCATCCGCTGACGGCATCGTTTCCGTCAGGGCATGCGATGAGCGGCATCACCATGTGGGCGGTGCTCGGCGTGATCCTCCTCGTCGCCCCGGTCGGCGGCCGTCTGCCGCGTGTCGTCGGGGTGATCGCGCTCGTGGTCGGCGTGCTGATGGGTCCGAGCCGCCTCGTGCTCGGCGTGCACTGGCCGACGGATATCCTCGGCGGCTGGCTGCTCGGCGGCGCGGTCGTCTGCGGGTGCGCGGCGGCGGTGCTGGCTCGCGCGGAACGTGCTGCGCGAACCTAGCCGGCGGGATAGCGTCCGACATACTCGCCCGGGCACGTCGTTCGCCCGGGCTGGAAGGTGCCGTCGACGAGAAAGGCATCGACGACGCGGTCGACGCAGGCGGTGCTGCGCCGGTAGGTGACGTGATCGCCACCTTGGGTCGCGACGAGATGCACGTTGCCGAGCCGCCTCGCCACGGAGAGAGCCTGATCGTACGGCGTTGCCGGGTCCGCGGTTGCGGTCAGCACGATGGTCGGAATCGCCGGTAGCGGTCCGAAGTCGGCGCCGTAGCCTGCCTCGGCAGAGCTCGGCCAGCCGATGCACGGCAGGTACGCGAGCATGATCGACGGCGCGATCCGCGGTCGGACGGTCGCCTCTGCGGCTGCCGCATCGACGGCCGCCGTCGGCCAGTTCGCCCAGTGCGCCTGGTCGTGGCATTCGTAGGCGAGGTACGCGGCGCTCGACGTCACCTGCTGTCGTGCGACGCTGATACCCGTGGTGGCGTACGCGGCCAGAAGCGGCCGGGCGAAGTCACCGTGCACCGCGTACGCGAGCAGCTTCAGGAAGTACGCGCGGTCGGCTGCGCCGTACATCATGTGCATCGCCAGCGTGTGCAGCAGCTCGATGGTCAGCGCCCGCTTGACGACGATGCCCTGCTCGGTTGGCACCCGCGTCATGATCGGCCCCTGCTCGAGGCGCGCGGCCAGGGCGTCGTACGCGTCTTCCGCGCTCATTGACATCTCGGCACGGCACGCCGGACGCTGGTCGCAGACGCTGAGGGTCGAGTCGAGCACGTCCTCGAAGGCGCGAGCCTGGCTCATCGTGGCGGCATCGCCGGAGAGTGCGGGGTCCATGGTGCCATCGAGGATCATGCCCGCGACTGCCGATGGGTGACGGGCGGCGTACACCTGCGAGAACGTCGTGCCGTACGACATGCCGTACAGCGTCAGCCGTGGCCGCCCGAGCGCGACGCGGAACGACTCGAGATCCTCAACGGACTGCGCGGTGCTGACCTTCGGCAGGAGGTCGCCTGCCTTCGTCTCGAGCGGGCAGAGCCGGCTCATCGTCCGCGCGCCGAACGCGCTCCACGCGCTGGCGCTGGCCCATGCGGTCGTCGCGATGGGGCATTGCAGATCGCTGCTCAGTCCGACGCCGCGCTGGTCGTGGAACACGATGTCGTACCGCGCGCGCACGGCGACCGGGAGGCGTTCCAGGATCTTGTCCGCCTGGCCGATGCCACTGATGCCCGGGCCGCCGGTGGCGACCACGAGGGTGCCATGCGCATTGCGCTCGGCGGGGTGAACGGCGAAGTAGACAGGCACCGTCGAGCCCTTGGTCGCCGCGAAGTGGTCGAGTGGCACCGTGATCGGCACGCAGTAGAGGACGAAGCGCGATGTGCAGCGCTGCGCACCGACACGCTTGAGCGTGCTCGTCGTGTCGGCCTGCGCCACGCCCGAGCCCGTCAGTGCGGCGAGCGCGATGAGCAGGAGAAGGCGGCGAAGCACCACGTCGGCAGTGTACGGTCGGCGCGCTTTGCGCACCTGCTCCGCACGGTGGTAAGGTCGGCCGATGCGCCGCGCCCTCGCGATTCTCGTGCTGATGACGTTGCTCGCGTTCGCCGGCACGGCTTCGGCCGCCACGGTCACCACGCGCAACGTCACCGGCTTCGGACCGGCGCTCGTCGATGCGAAGGGCTGGCCGCTCTACTCGTTCGGCGCCGACAGCGGGACGACGTCCGCCTGCTACGGGTCCTGTGCCACGGCGTGGCCACCGGTGATCGTCAAGGGCAAGCCCACCGTCGGCGGCAGGGCGTCATCGTCGCTCGTCGGGACGATCCGCCGCACGGACGGCACGCTCCAGCTGACGTACGGCGGTCGCCCGATGTACCTCTGGTACGGCGACGGTCCCGGCGTCGCGCGGTGCCACAACGTCAACGAGTTCGGGGGCCTCTGGCAGCTGCGGCGCGCGTCGGGACGTCCCGTCCCATAGGTCGCAGCGGACGCGGGTGGTCCCAGGACTACCCGACGAGACGGAGCGGTCGCTGCACGGTCACGGTCTCCCGCCCGGCGGTCGCGCTGACGATCAGCGTGCAGCGGCCGGGCTTGCGGAGGCGCGCGGGGATGTCGAGCTGGACGACGGTCGACCGCGAGGCCTTCGCGCTCGTCGTGCGCAGCGTGACGCGCGTGCCGCTGGCCGTGCGCAGGACGAAGGTCATCTTGGCGGGCAGCGATGCCATGACCGTCGTGCGCACCCGTGCGTTCGCCGCGGTAAGGCTCGCCGGCGCCTTGACCGTGAGGGTCAGTGCGGAGCGAACCTTCGCGCCCGCCTTGAGCACGCCGAAGTCGGTCGCGTGCATCGTGAGCACGTGGATCGTGCCGTCGGCGGCCCGATACCAGCCGTCGCGGTAGCCGTCGGGCAGTGTGGTGCCGGCCAGCTCGGGCATCGCGGTCCAGGTACGTCCGTCGCGGCTGTAGCCGGGGATGCCGCTCGACTTTCCGAAGACGAGCTCGAGGGGGCGGCTGAACGACGTGACCGCGGCCCCAGACGCGTCGCGGATGATCAGGCGGATTGGCTGCTGGCCGGCGGCGAAGCTCATGGTGGGGGAGTCGACGGTCGTGACGCTCACCGTCACGGGGGTGGCGAAGGCGCTTGCGGGCCAGTTGACGGTCGCGTTCGCAACGGCAGCGGTGCCGGCGGCGCGCGGGCTCGCGGTCACCGTTGCCTGCGCGGGCGGTGCCGTGACCGGCGCGGGTCCGACCACGTAGGTCTGCGTCGCCTCGATCGCGGTGTAGTCGCGCGAGGCGGAGCGCCGGGCGGTGACCGTGCAGATGCCGGCGCTGATCGGCGCGACCGCGTCGCCGCGCAGCACGCAGGCGCCGCCCGCCACGAGCTGGATGGCCGTGCCGCGTGCGCCACCGTCCATCGTCGGCCGGTAGCCGTCGCCCGTCGCGACCGCGCCGGTCGGGGGCATCGACGTGAAGGCGATGGTCTGCGCGATCGGCTGCACCGTGATCACCTGCTGCACCGTCGGCGCGGGGAGGTGATCGCCGGTACCCGCCTGCGTGGCGGTGATCGTGCAGGTGCCGCCGTGGAGGAACGTGATCGTTCCCTCGGTATCGAGGCAGGTGTCGGTGAGGTCGCCCGCCACTGTGAGGACGACGGCATTGCCGCTGCTCCCACCAGTTGCCGCCGGCGTGTACGCGATGGTGTCGCCGAAGGCCGGCTGGGGTGCGGTGGTCGTGAACACGATCGCCTGCGGCCGGCGCGCGACGGTGATCGTCTGCAGCGCCTGAGGCGCCGCCAGATAATCGTCGGTGCCGCTCTGGTCGGCCGTCACCACGCAGCTGCCGGCGTGCTGGAAGGTGATGGTTCCGGCTGTGGCGGTGCAGACGCCGGCCGAGCCGGCTGCGATCGCGATGCTGCGGGCGTTGCCGCTGCCGCCGCCGGTCGTGGTCGGGGTGTAGGCCGACGCGTCGCCGTAGGTGGGTGCTGGCGCCGAGCTGGTGAAGGCGATCGCCTGCGCTGCCTTCGCGACGGTGATGGTCCGCTGCTGCTGGGGGGCGGCGAAGTAGTCGGTGTCACCGGCGCGGTTGACGTTGAGGACGCACGTACCGGCGTGCAGGAAGGTCACGATCCCGCCGGCGATCGAGCAGATGCCCGCCGATGGGCCGTTGACCGTGATGATCGACGGCTGCGTGCTCCGGCCGCCGAAGAGGGTGGGGGTGTAGCTCGAGCTGTCGCCGTACGTCGGTGCAGGCGCCGCGCCGGTGAAGACCACGATCTGCGTCGCCTTGCCGATGGCGATCGCCTGCTGGATCTGCGGCGCCGGCAGGTGATCATCGTCGCCGGTCTGGTTCGCGTTGATCGTGCAGGTGCCGACGTGGTTGAACGTCACGACGCCGCCCGAAAGCGAGCAGTACATGAGCGAGCTGGAGGTGAGCGAGAACTCGCGGGCGATGCCACTACCGCCACCCGAGGCGGCCGGCGTGTAGGTGTCGTCGACGACGGCGCCGTTGGCGGTCGTCGTGAACGCGACCGCCTGCGCCTGCTTGGCGACGGTGATGCTCTGCGACGCCTGAACGGCGGCGAGGTAATCGTCGTCGCCGCCGCGGTTGAGCGTCAGGGTGCAGGTGCCGGCGTGCTGGAAGGTGACGGTGCCGGACGCGAGCGTGCAGACGCCGCTGGATGCGCCGGCCACGGCAAGGGCCAGCGGCTGGTTGCTGTACCCGCCGCCGTAGGTCGGGGTGTACGTGCTGGCGTCGCCGAACGTCGGCGACGGCGCGCTGCTCGAAATCGCGATCAGCTGGATCGCCTTGGTGACGGTGGTCGACTGCTGCACCTGTGGGGCGGGCAGGTAGTCGCTGGTGCCGGGCTGCATGGCGTTGACGCGGCACGTGCCCACGTGGTTG
>JBPCSK010000132.1:0-1489 GCA_051007275.1 Gaiellales bacterium
GGCACGCATCGCGACGCCGCGCCCGACCCAGCCGTACCCGGCGACGACGAAGCGCTTGCCGGCGATCAGGACGTTCGTCGCACGGATGATCCCGTCGATCGTCGACTGGCCGGTGCCGTAGCGGTTGTCGAACAGGTGCTTGGTCTGCGCCTCGTTGACGGCGATCACGGGAAAGCCCAGCACGCCGTCGGCCTCCATCGCGCGCAGGCGGATCACGCCCGTCGTCGTCTCCTCCGTGCCGGCGATCACGCCGTCCAGGAGCTCGCGGCGGGTCGCGTGCAGCACGCCGATCACGTCGGCGCCGTCGTCCATCGTGATGTGCGGCCGGATGTCGGCGACGGCGTTGATGTGCCGGTAGTACGTGTCGTCGTCCTCACCGCGCATGGCGTAGACCGCGACGCCGTGCTCCGCGACGAGCGCTGCGGCCACATCGTCCTGCGTGGACAGCGGATTCGAGGCGCACAGCGCGACCTCTGCCCCGCCGTCGCGCAGCGTGCGCATCAGGTTGGCCGTCTCGCTCGTGACGTGCAGGCACGCTGCGATGCGGACGTTCGCGAGCGGCCGCTCGACCGCAAACCGCTCGCGGATGCCCCGCAGCACCGGCATGTCGTGATCGGACCACGCGATGCGGCGCGCGCCGGCCTCTGCGAGCGAGAGATCCCTGACGTCGGAGGCGATGTCGGCCACGAGCGCAGATTAGCCGTTCGCGGACGGAGCCTTCAGCGCCGTCAGGCGGGCGATGTCGAGCGCGTCGACGCCCTCGACATCGGCGAGGTGGCACGAGACCACGTCGCCGTGCACGAGCAGCGCGAGCGTGCGCTCGAGCTCGCTCGCACCCGCGCCCTGCCACTCGAGCACCGTGGGCACGTCGCCGCCGACGATCGCCTGGATGCGATCGTGCAGCGCCTTCGGAGCCGGCGGCTCGTCGGCGTCGCGGAGGAAGATCGCCGCGGCGGGAATGCCGTGGCGCGCACAGCCGATCCAGCCGAGGATCTCGTTGTGCGCCATCTCGGGCATGGCACCGCCCCACGCGGCGGCCTTGGCGTTCTCATTGACCTGGTTCTTGAGACGCACGGCGGCCGCGGCGCGCGCGCCGGACCCGTAGAAAACGACGGCATTCCCGCCGAGTCGCGCGGCCTCGGCTCGCGCGACCTCTGGCCGTGCGAGCTCCTCGGCGACCACCGCTTCGACGGCCGGGATGGCCGCGGCGAGCAGCGCGGCAGCACCGGGGACGGCGCCGGCGAGATCGAGCAGGCTGGCGAGCGCACCGAGCAGCAGACCGAGCGCGCCGCGCGGCTGGAAGCCGGGCTCCACGAGCGCACAGGGTGCGCCGATCATCTCGGCCTTCTCGGCCAGCGCGCCCCCGGCGGTGATCGCCGCGCGCAGCGCACCGCGATCGCCGGCCTCATCCCAGAGCCAGAGCGTCTCGGCGGTCTGCCCCGAGTACGAGATGCAGACGACGAGCGTGTCCTCTCCCACCCAACCGGGG
>JBPCSK010000133.1:0-1469 GCA_051007275.1 Gaiellales bacterium
ACTGCTGTTCGTGATCGCGCTGATCGTCGGCCCCCGTGACGGCTGGGCCGCCTGCCACCGCTGGCTCCTGTCGGGGGTGGGCGCGATCCTCCTCGTGGCCGTCGTGCTCACGCAGTCGCGCAGCGGCGGGCTCGGCATCGCCGTCGGGCTCGCGATGCTCCTGCTCTGGTATCGGCGTCGGTTCTTCAACCGGCAGATCGTGCTGGCGCTGATCATCCTCGCCGCCGGCGGCCTGATCGTCGGCTCGGCGAAGACGGCGCAGCTGCAGCAGATCATCGCGTCGCGCACCTCGACGACGGACCGCTCGTCGCAGGCGCACGTCGCGTTCTACGGGCTGATCGAGCCGGTCCTCGAGCAGTCGCCGGTGTTCGGCATCGGCATCAACATCTTCGCCGTCTACTACCAGTTCCAGACGGGCCGAGCCGACTTCGGGCCGCACTCGTTCTACGTCGCCACGCTGATCGAGATGGGCATCGCCGGAGCGATCGTCTGGGCCGCCTTCCTGCTCTGGGTCGGCAGCCGCCTCGTGGTGCTGCTGCGGGCCGGTCGCGCGCGCTCCCAGCTGGACGGCGACACGACGCTGAGCGCGGTGGCGCGCGGCCTGGCCGCCGGCTTCGTGGCTACGCTCGTGGGCAACATCTTCTATCTGACGATGATCTTCAGCGGGTTCTACGTGATCCTGCTGCTGATCCTCGCGGCCCCCGCCGCGTTCGGCATCGAACGCGTGCTGGCCCGCCGGGCGGCCGCCGCCAGCGCCACCCCGGCGACCTGACGGGTACAGTATCCCTGTGAGCCTCCTCGCCGTCATCGGCTGGGTCGCACTGGCGTTGATCCTCTGGACCCACGTCGGATACCCGATCCTCGCGTTCGTCTGGTCCAGACTCCTGCCTCGGCGCATCGAGCAGGCCGACGTGGAGCCGTTCGTCGCGCTGATCATCGCCGCGCACAATGAGGCCGACGTGATCGAGGCCAAGCTCGAGAACGCGCTGGCGCTCGACTACCCGCGTGAGCGCCTGCGCATCATCGTCGCGTCTGACGCCTCGAACGACGGCACCGACGAGATCGTCGAGCGCTGGGCGAGCCAGGGTGTCGAGCTGGTACGCGCGGAGCGCGGCGGCAAGGTCAATGCCCAGGACACCGCGGTGCGCGCGATCGGCGACTGGCCCGACGTGATCGCCTTCAGCGACGCCAACTGCGCCTGGGAGCCCGACGCCCTGCGCCGGCTCGTGCGCCCGTTCGCCGATGACCGCGTGGCGTACGTCTGCGGACGGCTCTCGCTGCGCAAGGCCGACGGCACCAATCGCGAGGGCGCCTACTGGCGCTTCGAGGTGGCGCTGCGCGGCTGGGAGGCCAAGATGCACTCCGTGACGGGCGGCAACGGCTCGATCTACGCCGTGCGGCGCGACACGTACGCGTTCGTCGATCCGCGCTTCGGCCACGACCTCTCGTTCCCGTACCTGATGGTCAAG
>JBPCSK010000134.1:0-2825 GCA_051007275.1 Gaiellales bacterium
GCCTCTACATGTGGGTCGAGATGCCCGACCTCGACCGCGAGATCCAGATCGTGCGCGCCCGCGTGCCCGAGGCATCCGCCCGGCTCGCCGCGCAGGCCGCCGCGTTCGTCCACGAGATCCGCGCGCTCGACCTCACCAAGCAGCCCGGCATCGCCGAGACGATCGACTGGACGCAGGCGCTGCTCGCCCTCGGCCAGCAGGAGCTCGCGGCCGACGTCGTCGATATGACGCTCGGGTCCGTCCTCAAGTTCCACGAGGACATCGGCCGCGTGCGCGACGCCGACCTCCAGCAGCTCGTCGAGCGCGCGCGCACCGCCGCCGACGATGCCGTCCCGGCAGGCTGATGAGCACCGGCGACGCCGTCGTCCGCAAGCTCGTCACGTTCGGCCGCATCCTGCGTGAGGCCGGCGTCGAGGTCGGCCCCGGCCGCGTCCAGGACGCGCTGCGCGCGCTCGACCGCGTCGACCTGCGCAATCGCGACGAGGTCTACTTCGCGCTTGCCTGCACGCTCGTGGCACGCCGCGATGACCTTGAGATCTTCGACCGCGCCTTCCGCGCGTGGTTCGAGAGGGACCCCACGAACAACGAGGGGCGCCGTCCCGACATGGGCATCGGCATTGACGAGCGACCGCAGCCGCCCGCGCCCGCCAAGCACCCCAACGAGGAGGGCGAGCCCGACGAGGTCGACGAGGACCAGGAGGAGCCCGACGTCCTCGCCGCCTACAGCGCCGACGAGAACCTGCGCGACCGCGACTTCTCCACCCTCACGCGCTCCGAGCTGCTGCGCCTGCGCCGGCTGATGGACCGCCTCGTGCGCGTCCTCCCCACCCGCCGCTCGCGCCGCCTCGAGGTCGCGGCGAGCGGTGCGCAACTCGCGCCGCGCGAGACGTTGCGCCGCGCCATGCGCCGCGAGGGCGAGCCGATCGAGCGCGCCTTCCGCCGCCCCAAGAAAGTCGAGCGCCGCGTCGTGTTTCTCTGCGACGTCTCGGGCTCGATGGAGCCGTACAGCCGGGCGCTCGTCCTGTTTCTGCAGGCGGCCGTCAGCGCCGGCCGCAAGGTCGAGGCCTTCACCTTCGGCACGCGCCTCACGCGCCTGACGCCGTTCCTCGGCGGCTACGACCCCGAGGCCTCGCTGCAGCGCGCCGCCCGCGCCGTGCCCGACTGGGCCGGCGGCACGCGCATCGGCGACAACCTCAAGGCCTTCAACGACCTCTACGGCCGCCGCGGCCTGACGCGCGGCGCCGTCGTCGTGATCGTCTCCGACGGCTGGGAGCGCGGCGACGTCACCACGCTGGCGCAGGAGATGGCGCGCCTGCGCCGCCGCTGCCACTCGATCATCTGGGTCAATCCGCTCAAGGGCTGCGAGGGCTACGAGCCGCTGGCCGCCGGCATGGCCGCGGCGCTGCCGTACGTCGACACGTTCCTGCCCGGCCACAACCTGAACGCGCTCGAATCGCTCGCCGAGGCCCTGCGCAAGATCGACGGGCGGCACTCGGGCGTCCGACCCGCCACACTGAGAGCAGCAGCATGAACGACGAGACCCTGCAGACCGCGGCCGCCTGGGCCGCCCGTGGCGACGATGTCGCGCTCGCGACCGTCGTGCGCACCTACCGCTCCGCGCCGCGGCCGATCGGCAGCGTCTTCGCCGTGTCGTCGAGCGGCGAGATGGCCGGCTCAGTGTCGGGCGGCTGCGTCGAGGGCGACATCTACGGCGCCGCGCAGGAGCTCTTCGCAGGCGACGGCGAGGCACCGCGGCTGATCCACTACGGCATCTCCGACGACCTCGCGCTCGAGGTCGGCCTCGCCTGCGGCGGCGAGCTGTGGGTGGCGCTCGATCGCTACAGCCCCCGCACCGCCATGCGACGCGGCGCCATCGCGCACGTCTTCGGCGGCGCGCAGAACGGACGCACGCTCGTCTTCGACGTCGATGCCGACGCCATGACCGGCGAGCTCGAGGGCGAGCTGCGCGCGCAGGCGGAGGCAGCGATCGCCGAGGCCGTGGCGACCGAGGCGTCGAGTGCGGTGGACCTCGAGGACGGCATCACGCTGTTCGTCGAGAGCATCCACCCCGCCCCGCGCGTCGTCGTGGTCGGCGCCGTCGACACCGCCGAGGCGCTCTGCCGCATGGCCGGCACGCTCGGCTGGCGCACCGCCGTCGTCGACCCGCGCTCGAAGTTCGGCACCAAGGAGCGCATGCCGAGCGCCGACGTCCTGCTGACGAGCTGGCCCGACAAGGCGTACCCCGAGCTCGAGCTCGAGGCCGCCGACCACCTCGTCGTGCTGACGCACGATCAGAAGATCGATGATCCGGCGATCTCGCTCGCCCTCGACCTCGGCGTCGGGTACGTCGGCGCGCTCGGCTCGCGCCGCACGCAGGAGAAGCGCAACCAGCGCCTGCTCGAGTCGGGCAACACCGAGGAGCAGATCGGCCGCATCCACGGCCCCGTCGGCCTCGACATCGGCGCTCACTCGCCCGCCGAGACGGCCGTCGCGATCCTCGCCGAGATCATCGCCTACCGCTCGGGCCGCTCCGGTCGCCACCTGAAGGACACGACCGGACGCATCCACCCGACCGACGAGCCCGCCAGCTGATCGTGGCCCACGAGCTGATCGATCCCCCGCTCGACCCCGCGCGCTATCCCTTCGCGCACCCCATCCGCGTGCGCTTCGCCGAGACCGACGCGATGGGCGTGGTGCACCACGCGTCCTACATCCCCTGGCTCGAGGAGACCCGCGTCGCGCTGCTCGCGCACGGCGGGCACGACTACGCCGAGGTGCACAGCGGCGGTCTCGATCTCGCCGTCGTCGACGTCGCCGCGCGCTAC
>JBPCSK010000135.1:0-3269 GCA_051007275.1 Gaiellales bacterium
CGGGGGCCGGCGCTACCTCGATCTGGCCTAGCTGCTGCGCCTATGAGCCCGTGCGACAGGTCAGTGCGTGCGTGTGGGTCGGCATTGGCGGGCGTGAGCAGTGCGTACGTGTGGGGCCGCAACGGCGGGCGTGAGCAGTGCGCACGTCTGACGCCCGCGACTATGCCGCGTACGGTATGCGTACGCGCTGTTCACGCCCGCCAAGGCAGGCCTGCACGCGCGCTCTGAGCTATCGCGCAGGCTCACAGGCAGAACTCCTAGCTTGCGCCGTTGAGCGTCAGTGCCTTCGGATCGACGTCGGGCGTGACGGTGCTGGCCCGCGCGATCGTGCCGTTCTGCTCGGTGTCGGTGATGAAGCCGCTCGGCGAGACGCAGACCATCAAGTTGCCACCGCTCGCCTCCGTGCCCGTCAGGCACGACGCATCCACCTGGTTGGCACGCGTCTGCACCTGCAGGCCGCCGTCGCTCGCGGCGGCGACCTTCGCGGCGATCTGCCGGGCGGTGTCCTCGCCGACCAGCTGCGCGGCCGTGGCCAGGGCGATCGCGCCGTTGCGGTCAAAGTCCTGCTTCTTGCACGTCGGCGTGTCGGCGCCCTGCGTGACGCACACCCACGTGATCGACGAGGTGGCGAGGTTCACGCCGACGCGCGTCGTGCCGCTGTCGCCCGTGACCGCCACCAGTGCCTTGTCGCCGAGGCGCGCGAGCATCAGCTCTCCCTGCGTGCCGTCGACGATCGTGGCGTAGACGACCTGCCCGTCTGGATGCTGCGCGGCGAGCGCCAGCACGCCTGAGGGCGTCTCGGCGGGGAACACCGCCTGCGCGGTGCCCGAGTCGGCGCTCGTCGTCTGGCCGGTCTCGGCCTCGAACGGCGAGATCGTCACGGCGTTCGCGCCCGTCGGCGGCGGGGGTGGGTCGACCGACTGCGTCGGTGGAGCCGAAGCGCTGCCCCCGCACGCGGCCAGCACGGCGGTCAGGGCGAGCAGCGGAAGCAGGCGGCGGGCGACCACGGACCCATCCTATCCACCACAGCCGCGCACCTCGGCGTTGGTACGCTGGCCCCCATGGCCGACGGCGAGCTCTTCCTCGAGGACCTGCAAGGCGCGATCCACCGCGCCTTCGAAGAGGGGCGGGAGCCCGTCGCGCTGCTGCTGCATCCCGCGACGGTGATTCACGTCTCCGACCCCGCCCTCGGCCTCGAGCCACTGGGCGCCTCCGAGATCGACGCGATCGACACCATGCCGATCGAGATCGATCCGCTGCAGGACGTGGGAGAGATCGGCATTCGCGAGCGCTCGCGCCCAGGTGCGTGATCAGCGGGCCTCGGAGGCGACCGTCACCGCGGGCGTCGATTCGTCGGGAATCGCCGACCAGTCGATGAAGGGCGCGCCGCCGGTCATGAACAGGCGTAGGGCCAGATGCGCGAGGGCATGACGATCTGCATGGTCGAATTCCAGACGCACCTCATCGACCCCATCGCTGAGCGCACGACTCGATCGAATGACGCCTCGCAATGGCACGCCATCGATCGTGCAGCGCACGCGATCGCCAAGGCGCAAAGCGTCGGCGTGCGCCTCTAGTCGGACGCCGCTCAGTGAGATGTCGCGAATCCGAGCGAGGCGCCCGTCGACGTCAGCGAAGCCCACACCCGCGAACCTGACTGCGGCTCGCTGCTCAGCTGCGAACTGGGAATGCGTGATCCGTCGGATTGCGCCAATCACGAGCGCACCGCAGATCAGCGTCCAGCCTGCAGCCGTCCACGCCAGGAGGTCCGATGGGTAGACGAAGGGCCAGTCAAGCGCCATCACGACCGCGAAGGTTCCGAGCGCAATGCCGAAGGCCACGAGGAGCAACGTGAAGATTCGTGGCACGACCATACGTTCCGTGCCGTTCGCAGAGCGCCCCTTGTGCGTAACCTCGAAGTCTGGGACGCGGTGCGAGAGAAGCGCTGCGTTGACCTTGAGCATCGCGGGGAGGCGAACGGTCTCGAAGAGGCTCGTGCGGATCACGGGGCCGAGCCCGCGGGACAGCTGCGAGAGGGCGATTCTCTGGGCGATCAGCGTGACGCTGAACAGCACGATGAACGGCAGCACTGGCCCGGCGATCGGCGACAGGCCCGTTAGCAGGACGGCTGCCGGGAGGAGGAAGAGAATCAGCGTTCGCCAGCCGTCGAACCAGCCCAGCACGGTGCTGAGGTAGCCGAGTCGCTGCGCACGTGTGAGCCCGGGAGCCGTCAGCGGATTGTCGGGGGAGCGCACGAGCTGCATCGTGCCCGTGCCCCAGCGCACGCGCTGCTTGTAGTACTGGTCCGCGTCTGCGGCTGCGAGGCCATGCGCGAGAATCTCGTTGTGGTAGACGAGGCGCCAGCCGTGGCGCTGCAGACGCACGGACGTGTGAATGTCCTCGGTGACGGTGCCCGTGGCGACGCCTCCGACCGCCCGCAGCGCCGCGAGACGGATGATGGCGTTGGTGCCGCACCAGAAGACCGCCGCGCGGTTGTTGCGCCCCGGGCCGATGACGCGGTAGAAGACGCCCTGGTCGCTGAACGGGCGCTCATCCGTGCCCGCGTGCTCGAACGACTCCACGTTGTAGAAGTCCTGCGGGGTCTGCACGAGCGCCACGGTCGCGTCGTCGAAGTAGCCGATCGTCCGGGCCACGAAGTCCGCGTCGACGACGTGATCGGCGTCAAGCACGGTCATGAATTCGGCATCGATCTCGGGCAGCGTGGCGTTGATGTTGCCGGCCTTGGCATCGGCGTGTTCCGTGCGGGCGCGGTACTCCACGCCGAGGTCTTCGGCGAGGTCGCGCACCCATGGACGCTCGCCATCGTCCAGCAGCCAGACCGTCCGCACGTTCCGCATGGCACGGGCCGCGGCGACGGTCGGCAGCAGCACCTCCCACGGCTCGGAGAACGTGGGAATCACCACGTCGACGACTGCGGTTGACTGCGGCCTCGGCGCAGGCGGTGGCACGGCATCCAGATCCCAGAGGAGATACGTGAAGAGGAGCAGCGTGATCAGCGCGAACACCTCGGCAATGAGCAGCGGGATCCCGAGCACCGCCGTTGCGGGGGTGACGGTGACTGCGACGCGCCACGTGAGATACGTCGTGGTGACCAGCGCGGCGCCGACGGCCGAGGCGCGGATCATCCGTCGCCGTCCACGGCTCTCTGCCGAGGGCATGCCGGAGTCGAGCGGCGTCGTCATCGTCTGTCAGTCCGTCTGTCAGTCCTTCTGGGATGCAGCGGGCGGCACCAGCAGATGCCCCTGGGC
>JBPCSK010000136.1:0-4037 GCA_051007275.1 Gaiellales bacterium
TCCGAACGCCGCGACGACGCAGGTCGAAGGCGGCATCGAGATCCCCTACCTGCTGTCGATCCTCTCCTACAACAACCCCGATGCGACGGTCACCGGCCTCGAGGCCTTTCCCGAGGAGAACTGGCCGAACCTGCCGCTCGTGCACTACGCCTACGACACGATGATCACCGTCGGCTCCGCGCTGATCCTGCCCGGTCTGATCGGGCTCTACGCGTGGCGGCGCCGACGGCACTGGCTGGAGTCGAAGCTGTTCCTGTGGATGCTCGTTGCGTGTGGGCCGGCCGCGTACCTGTGTCTCGAAGCGGGCTGGATCACGACGGAGTCGGGGCGTCAGCCATGGGCGATCTACAACGTGCTGAAGGTCGAGGACAGCGTCACGTCCGCGAGCGGCATCCTGCAGTGGTTCGTGCTGTTCAGCGTCGTGTACGTGCTGCTCGTGGTCTTCATGGTCGGGATCCTGCTGCGCCAGGCGGCGCGACGTCGGGCGACCCTGGCAGCCTCCGCCGCCGTGGCGGTGCCCGGTGACTGATCCCACGCTGGTCGCGATCGCCGCCTTCACGCTCGGGGCTGGGCTGAGCATGTACGCCGTCTTCGCCGGCGCCGACTTCGGCGGTGGCGTCTGGGACCTCCTGGCCACAGGTGAGCGCAAGCAGGAGCAGCGCTCCGCCATCTCGCGCGCGATGGGACCGGTCTGGGAGGCCAATCACATCTGGGTGATCTTCCTGATCGTCGTGCTCTTCACCGCGTTTCCGACGGGCTTCAACGGCCTCTGCATCGGCCTGTTCGGTCCGCTCTCGCTGGTGCTCCTCGGCATCGTGCTGCGTGGCGCATCGTTCGTGTTCCGTGTGCATGCCGACGATCAGCCAGAGCTGCAGCGCGTCTTCGGCGTGGTCTTCAGCATCTCGAGCCTGATCACGCCATTCGCGCTGGGCGCGGCCGCCGGCGTGATCGCGGCCGGTGATCTCAAGCCAGCGGGCGACTCGTGGGCACCGGTGCCGTGGAGCGCGTTCTTCCAGCCGTTCCCGATCGTGGTCGGCCTGCTCGCCGTGTGCGTGTGCTCGTACACCGCGGCGACGTTCCTCACCGCGCAGACCGAAGGCGCGCTGCGCGAGGACTTCCGCCGCCGCGCGATGATCTCCGGGGGCGGCTTCGCGCTGTTCTCCGCCCTCGGCCTGGTCCTGGCCTGGCAAGAGGCGCCCGAGCTGTCGCACGAGCTGCTCCAGGGCCGCGGCCTGCCGTTCGTCGTCGCGGCCGGCGTGTTCGCGATCCTCGGTTTCGTCGTCACGTTCTCGGCGGCGTATCGCCTCAACCGCTACGTCGCAGTCGCCTTCGTCCTGTGCGTGGTGTGGGGCTGGGCCGCCGCGCAGTGGCCGTACATCATCACGCCGTATCTGACGTTCCAGGAGGCGGCCTCGTCCGACTCGATGCTCGAGGTGTACCTCGTCTGCTTCGCCGCCGGTGCGGTGATCCTCGTGCCGTCGCTCGTGTTCCTCTGGCGCACCTTCGGCGGGCTGCTGCCCGAGTCCGAGTCGTTCGAACCCGAGCCGTGAAGCTCGACGCGATCATCGCCGGCGGGTGCGGGGCGACGTACGTCGCCACAGCCGCCTGGGCTGCACTGGGATCGAACTTCGTGGCGCCGTTCGGCGCGATCGTCTGCGCCAAGGACGGGCTGATCGCCGGCATCTGCCTGGCGTGGATGGTGGCCGAGCGCAACGCGAGCCCGCAGCGCGCGTCCGGCATCGCGCTCGTCGCCGCGCTGATCATCCTGGTCGACGCCGTGCTCGCGCTGGTCGGCGGCGCTGGGCCCTGGCGCGGCGACATCTCGACGAACCCGTCGCAGCTCGGCGGCCTGATCGCGGGCATCTTCCTGATCGTGATCGGGCTGGCGCTCGTGAAGTTCGTCCGCCGGCCGGATCCGCCCGTCGCGTGACGATCCCGCCGACGATGCGCGCGGTGCTCCTCACCCGGCACGGCGATCTCAACGCGCTGGTAGTCGTGGATGATCATCCGACCCCGCTGCCGGGTCCCGGCCAGGTGCTGGTGCGCGTCGATGCCTGTGCCATCAACAACACCGACATCAACACCCGCGTCGGCTGGTACGCGCAGACCGACGACGACGCGGGAGCGTGGGGTGGCGCCCTCGACTTTCCCGTTGTCCAGGGTGCCGACGTCTGCGGCGTGATCGCTGCGGTCGGTGCGGGGGTGGCGCACGAGCGGGTCGGTGAGCGCGTGCTGGTGGACCCGTGGGTGCGCGATCCCGCGGCACCCGACGATCTCGAGCGCGCCGGCTACCTCGGCTCCGAGTACGACGGCGGCTACGCCGAGTTCCTCGTCGCGCCTTCGATCAACGCCTATCCCGTCTCGCTCCGACTCACGGCGGTGCAGCTGGCATCCTTCCCAACCTCGGCTGGCACCGCGCTCGACATGCTGCGGCGCGCCGGTGTCACCGCGGGCGAGCACGTGCTGGTGACCGGCGCGTCCGGCGGCGTCGGGGGGTACGCGGTGCAGCTCGCGAAGGCGCTCGGCGCGATCCCGGTCGGCGTGTGCGACCCCGCGAAGGCGGCGGGCGTGCGCGCCTTGGGCGCCGCGCACGTGATCGACCGTGATGCCGACCTCGTGGAGGCGCTCAGGGAGCTCGGCATCGGCCGCGTCGACGTGGTCGCCGACGTCGTCGGCGGACCGCAGTGGCCAAGCTACCTCGCGTCGCTACGACGTGGTGGCCGCTACGTCATCTCTGGTGCGATCGGCGGGCCGATCGTCGAGCTCGACCTGCGCACGCTCTACCTCGAGGACCTCACGCTGATCGGCGCGACGATCACCGAACCGCGCGTCTTCGCCGAGCTGGTCGAGCTGATCGAGGCCGGGGCGATCCAGCCCGCCGTCGCGGCGACGTTCCCGCTCGCGCAGGTGAAGGAGGCCCAGACGATGTTCGTCGAGAAGGGCTTCGTTGGCAAGATCGTTCTCGACGTCGCGGCAGGGTAGGGTTACCGCCATGGATACCGCCCTCCGCGACGAGGCAGTCGAGCTGATGCGCGACCTGATCCGCGTCGACTCGTCGAACCCGCCCGGCCGCGAGACTCCCGTTGCGATGGTCGTCAAGAAGTACCTCGAGGCCAACGGCGTCGCCTGCGAGCTCGTCGCGCGCAATCCCGACCGGGCGAACCTGATCGCGCGCGTGCCCGGCCGCGGCACCGGACCGTCGCTCGCGCTGATGGGACACACCGACGTCGTGCCCGCCGACGCGCAGGACTGGACGCACCCGCCGTTTGGTGCGCACCTGGACGACGACGGGTACATCTGGGGTCGCGGTACGTGCGACATGAAGAACGAGCTCGCCACGCGCTGCGTCACGATCGCGCACCTCGTCCGCAGCGGCTTCCAGCCGAGCGGCGACCTCCTGCTGATCTCGCAGGCCGACGAGGAGGACGGGATGGAGGAAGTCGGCATGCCGTGGCTCCTCAAGGAGCGGCCCGACCTCAGGTGCGATTTCGCGATCGATGAGGGTGGCGGCGTACGCCTCGAGCTCGTAGACGGCCGCGTGGTCTACACGCTGCAGGTGGGGGAGAAGGCCACGCTGCCCGCCACGATCACCGCGCTCGGTGAGGCTGGGCACGCCTCCATTCCGACGCTCGGGCGCAACGCGGTCCCGATGGTCGCCGAGCTGATCACGCGCCTCGCCGCGCATCGCACGGAGAAGCGGGTCGTGCCCGCCATCCGCGGCATGGTCGAGGCGCTCGGCGTCGATCCCGACCAGGACCTCGACGTCGTGGCGGCGCAGGTCGGCGCGCTGCATCCGATGTTCGCGATGGAGATGGAGGCGCTGCTCGGCATCACGATCGCGCCGACGCTGCTGACCGGGTCGAGCGCCCGCAACGTGCTCCCCGGGCGCGCCTCCGTCGGTCTTGACTGCCGCATCCTGCCGGGCGATACCGAGGCCGATCTCGACCACGAGCTCGCCGAGGCGCTCGGCGGCGACATCCCGTTCGAGCGCGCCTTCGTGCAGGGCATCACCGGCGGCACCGAGTCGGCGCTCGGCA
>JBPCSK010000137.1:0-3448 GCA_051007275.1 Gaiellales bacterium
CCTCGCCCGCGGCCGCAGCCTGGTCGGTGCCGAGCGCGGAGTCGACCACGCGAGCGCGCTCGCCGACGAGGGCGTTGCGTCCGATCACGCTGCCCTCGACGTGGGCGTGCGACGCAACCTGCGCGCCGGCCAGCAGGACGGAGCCGCGCACCGCCGCAGCGGGCGCAATGGTGGCACCCGCACCCACCACGACGTCGGGACCGAGCCGGGCGCCTGCCTCGACACGGGCGCCGGCGGCGATCAGCACCGGGCCGGTCACGATCGCGTCGTCGGCCACCTCGGCGGACGGGTCGACGAGGACGGCGCCCGCGCTGCCGTTGAGGCGCGTGTGCACGCGACCGGCGACGGCGTCGGCATTCGCGCTGAGGAAGCTCTCGAGCGTGCCGATGTCGCGCCAGTAGCCCTCGGACCGCACGCAGATCAGACCGCGTCCGACCAGCTCGGGAAACACCTCGCGCTCGATCGAGACCATGCGCTCGGACGGGATCATGTCGAGCACGCTTGGATCCAGCACGTAGGCCCCGGCGTTGACCCACCATGGCGCAGGTCCGAGCCCGTCGGCAGTCGGCGGCTTCTCGACGAACCGCTCGACGTTGCCCTGCTCGTCGTGGACGACGACACCGAAGCGCGTGGGATCATCGACGGGCGTGAGACCGATCGAGGCCGTCGCGCCCGCCGCGCGGTGCGCTGCGACGAGGGCGCCGAAGTCTGCGTCGCCGAGCACGTCACCATTGAGCGCCAGGAACGGTCCGTCGACGCGACCCGCGGCGGCGAAGCGGATGGCCCCGGCAGTGCCAAGCGGCTCATCCTCGACCACGACCTCGACCTCGACGCCCGGCGGCGGCGTGCCGATGCCGGCGCGCAGGCGGTCGGGCAGATAGCCGCACGAGAGGATCACCTTCGTCACGCCGGCGGCCGCGAGGCGGTCGAGCAGCAGCGACATGAAGGGGATGCCGCCGATCGGCAGCACCGGCTTGGGCTCATCGAGCGTGAGCGGGCGCAGGCGCGTGCCCTCGCCGCCGACCAGGACGACCGCGATCACGCCTGATGCAGCTCGCGGTCCGGGTCGCGCTCGGCACGGCCGATCGGGACGTAGGTGAACCCCGCGGCGACGGCCTCCGACGGATCGAGCAGGTTGCGACCATCGACGATCAGCGGCTGCCGCATCGCGGCGCGCACGTCCGCATCGAGCACGGCGCGGAACTCGGGCCACTCGGTGACGATCACGACCGCATCGGCGTCGGTGATCGCCTCGAGCATCGAGCCCGACAGCTCCACGCTCGCGGGCAGGAGCGCGCGGGCGCGCTCCGCGGCGACGGGATCGAACGCGCAGACGCTCGCCCCCTCGGCGATCAGACGCGATGCGAGCACGATGCTCGAGGCCTCGCGCATGTCATCGGTGTGCGGCTTGAAGGCGAGGCCGAGCAGGGCGATGCGACGATCGCGCAGCGATCCGAGATGATCCTGCAGCTTGCCGATGACGCGGCGCTTCTGCAGCTCGTTGACCTCGATCACGCTGGCCAGCAGCTGGAAGGAGTAGCCGGTGTTCCCGGCCAGCTGCTTGAGCGCCGTGACGTCCTTGGGGAAGCAGCTGCCGCCGTAGCCGATGCCCGGCCGCAGGAAGCTCTGGCCGATGCGCTGATCGAGTCCCATGCCGCGTGCCACCTCCTCGACGTCGGCGCCCACGCGCTCGCAGACGTTGGCGATCTCGTTGATGAACGAGATCTTCGTCGCGAGGAACGCGTTGGAGGCGAGCTTGATCATCTCCGCCGACGCGGTGTCGGTGGACAGGATCGGCGCGTGCAGATCCTGGTAGAGCCGTGCCACACGCTCGACGTCATCGGGACGATCGCCACCCACCACGACGCGATCAGGCTCGCGGAAGTCGGCGACGGCGGAGCCCTCGCGCAGGAACTCAGGGTTCGAGACGTAGCCGACATCCTCGCGCCCACGCGCATCGAGCTCGGTGCGCACGCGACGGCCGGTGCCGACAGGCACCGTCGACTTCATCACGAGGATCGCGCCCTCGGCGCTCGCCGGCAGGGCGTCGATGACGGCCTCCACGCGCGACAGGTCGGCATCGCCCGAGGCGGTCGGCGGGGTGTCGACGCAGATGATCGCGATGCGCGCCTCGCGGAAGACGTCCTCCATGTCGAGCGTGAACGTCAGGCGCTCGGCGTTGCGCTTGAGCAGCTCGGGGACGCCCGGCTCGTGGATCGGTACCTCGCCGCGCTGCAGCAGCTCAACCCGCTCGGGGACGATGTCGCGGCAGACGACGGGATGGCCGAGCTCGGCCAGGCAGGCGGCGGTCACGAGGCCGACGTAGCCGACGCCGATGACGCCGACCGGTTCGCGTCCGCTCAACGCGTCACCAGTTTGAAGCTCTTCGCCATTGCGATCATCGCGGAGTTGGGGATGCGACCCGTCAAGGAGTTCTCCAGCCAGTAGCTGTTGCCGTCTTGCTTCCACGCCACCCGCTGAAGCTTGGCGCCGTTGAAGTACAGCAGAAGCGTCCGACCCTTGTAGTTGCGCGTGGCCGTCGGCCCGTCGAGGATCGGCGGGTTGTCCCACTGGATCGCCTGCACGCCGAACACCTGGTCGTAGGCATCGGCGGAGTACGTGACGTAGACGGCCTTCTTGCCGTTGGTCTTGTACACCCGATACGGCGGCTGGCTCGAGAACTGCGGATCGCGCGTCTGCGCGCCGGCGTACATCACGGTCGGCATCCACAGCGGGAAGCCCGCCTTGCGCTGTGCCTGGCGCCACATGACGATGTCACGGGTGGGATCGCGGTTGATCTGCGCCTCCTCCTTCGGCGGCAGCACGGCGACCTTCGGCGGCGCGAGATCGCCCGTGTACGTCTTGCCGATCACGACCACGATTGGGTCCTTGATGTCGACCCCGTTCTGCTGGATCTCGGCCTTGGCCGCGGCGTCCAGCGCCTTGACATCCGTGTCGGTGCCGAACGATTCCGCGATCGACGCGGCCGCGTCCTTCGCCCCGGTCATCGAGCCGTCGTAGTAGACCGTCGTGTGGAGGTACTCGGTCAGCGAGTCGCCGGCGCTGTGCGACAGCTTCCAGCCGTTCTCGACGAGCTGCCACGAGGCATCGGCCGCGGCTGCCGGCGTGCCGTTGCCGTTGCGCACCTCGACGCCCATCTTGGCCGGGTTGTAGGTGGGCTTGACGACCTTCGCCTTGGGATCCTTGGCGACGTCGCGGCTCGCGATCAGATTGGCCGACGTGGTGTCGGGGTTGAGGAACTTGTCGACCGCGGCCTGCACGGCCTGCGGCGACGCCTCGAGCTTGCCCGGGTAGCGCGTCGAGCTGGCGATGTCGTCGAGCCGCACCTGCTGGATGTTGCTGCGCGGAATGCCGGACAGGAGGCGCCCGTACTCGAGCAGCGTCGTCGCGTCGGCCGGGCGCTTGTTCGAGCCGAGGACCTTGATGT
>JBPCSK010000138.1:0-10991 GCA_051007275.1 Gaiellales bacterium
GGCAGCAGGCGGTCGATGTCGGCCTGCACGGCGGCAAGCACCGGGTCGTCTCGATCGATCAGGGGTGGCGGGGTCGGACGGTCGCGCTCGCCGCTGCGCTTCCACGCGGTGAACGTCTCGCGGTTGTCCGGGTCGTACGACCACTGGCCGCCCGCGGGCTGCTCGCCATCCATCAGCACGTCGTGGGTGCGGCGCATCCACGCGTAGAACTCCTGCATGCGCAGCCGCTTGCGCGTGCCCGCCCAGTCGGCAAAGGCCTCGCGGCTGCAGAGGAACTGCGTGTCGTCGGTGACGCGCACGGGCACGCCGGCGGCGACTTCGAGCCGCGGCAGGGAGGCCTGCGCCTGCCAGCCGCACGGCGCCATCGTGATGACCTCGGTCGCGTCGTGGGTACGCACCTGCTCGACGATCGCCGCCTCGAAGCCGAGGCCTCGCTCGATGCGGCACTCATCGACCGACCAGCCAGCCGCGCGCAGCTCCTCGGCGAAGCGCCGCATCGCGGTCAGGACGAGCGCGACCTTGTGGCGATGTAGCGGTCCCTGGGCGATGTGCGGGAGCGACTCCACGAGCAGCACGCGGTCGGTCGCGCGGTCGGCAGCGGCGAGCGCGCCGTTCGCCAGCGTCAGCTGGGTGCCCTGGATCCAGACGATGCGCGTCACGCGACGGGCCCTGAGACCTGCTCGTCGGGGCACCACCACGTCGTGCGCCCGCCGACGGTGGCGCGCTCGAGGGCGCAGCCGCAGCGGGGGCACTGGCCGCCGCGGCGTGCCCGCGCGAAGCGGCCGCGGCCGGAGCCGCCCGTCGGCTTGAGCGCCTCCCGCATCGCAAACCGCAGCGACGAGCGCAGCTGGTCGAGCTCGGCAGGGGAGAGCGAGCCGGCCGGGCGGCGCGGGTCGACCTGCGCGTCGAACAGCGCCTCGTCGGCGAGCAGGTTGCCGATGCCGGCGAGCACGGCCTGGTCGAGCAGGCGTGCCTTAATCGGTGCGCGTCCCGTGCCGACGCGCTCGCGGAAGGCCTGGGGCGTGATCGTCAGCGCGTCGGGTCCGAGGTGGTCGATGCCGGCGCCGAGATGTGCGCGCGAGAGGCGTCGCTTGTCGCGGAGCGCGACGCGCGACTCGTCCTCGAACACCAGCGCCACGCGGTCCCAGCCACGCGGCGCGACCTCCGGCGCGGAGCGGATCGAACCGCCCATGCCGAGGTGCAGGCCGAGCTCGTGTCCGTTGTCGGTCTCGAGCCAGAGGAACTTGCCGTGCCGACCCGCCGCCGTGACGATCGAGCCGCGCAGCGCGGCATCGAGCTCGCCCGCAGCATGTGGGCGGCAGACCCACGTGTCGGAGTCCTCCACGGCGGCGATGCGCAGGCCCACGCAGAGACGCTCGAGCGTGCGGCGGGCCTTCTCGGCTTCGGGCAGTTCCGGCATGTTCGGTCTTTCGCGCTGCGCGCCGCGGCGGCGCGAGGCATGGCACCCTTTCGGGCATGGCCGACGTGATCGTCATCGGAGCGGGGCTCGCGGGTCTCAACTGCGCCGCGCTGCTGCGGGAGCACGGCATCGACGTGGAGGTCGTGGAGGCCTCCGACGGCGTCGGTGGGCGCGTCCGCACGGACCACGTCGACGGCTTCCTGCTCGACCGTGGCTTCCAGGTCCTGTTCGACGGCTATCCCGAGGCCAAGCGGGCGCTCGACCTCGATGCGCTCGATCTCAAGGCCTTCCAGCCCGGCGCCGACATCTGGTGGGACGGGCGCATGCGCACGATCGGCCACCCGCTGCGCGACCCGCGCTCGGTGCCGCAGGCGCTCAAGGCTGGCATCGGCGGTCCTGGTGACGTCAAGGCCGCGGCGTCGTGGCTGCGTCAGGCCAAGCCGCTGGCGACCGCGACTGCACCCGAGACGTCGGCCGACCAGCGTCTGCGCGACCTCGGGTTCTCCGACGCGGTGCGTGAGCGCCTGCTGCGTCCGCTCTATCGCGGCGTGTTCCTCGATCCCGACCTGAACGTCTCGAGCCACCTGATCGACCAGGTCTTCAGCCAGATGGCCTCGGGCCGCACCGTCGTGCCGGCGCGCGGCATGGGCGCGATCGCCGAGCAGCTCGCCGCCCGCCTGAGCGGCGGCAGCATCCATCTCAACGAGCGCGTCACCAAGGTCGGCGAGGGCAGCGTCGAGCTCGCCTCCGGCACCACGCTGCACGCGGAGCGCGCTGTCGTGATCGCAGCCGGCACCGTCGACGCCTGCGCGCTCGCCGGCATCCCCGCGCCCGACCCGCGCAGCTCGACGTGCCTCTGGTACGCGGCCGCGGAGGCACCGGCGGGCAAGCGCATCGTCCTCGACGGCGATGGCACCGGACCGGTCAACAACGTGGCCGTCATGAGCGCCGTCGCTCCGTCGTATGCCCCAGCCGGGCAGGCGTTGATCGCAGCTTCGTGCGTCGGCCTGCCGGCCGGTGATGATGCCACGCTCGACGCCGCTGCGCGGACGCAGCTGACGCCCTGGTTCGGCAGCCGCGTGCACGCGTGGCGACTGCTGCGCGTGGATCGCATCGAGTGGGCGCAGCACGCGCAGCCGCCGGGCTCGCTGTCTGCGGGGCCGCGCTGGGTGCGCGCCAAGGTCGTTCTGTCCGGTGACGGCACCGAGAACGCATCGATCGACGGCGCGCTGCGTGCCGGGCGCCGCGCCGCCGACCTCGTGATTGCCGACGCTGTGGCGGCGAGGGCCTGAGCCGTTGAAGGTCGTCGTTGTCGGACTCGGCGTGATGGGCCTGCCGACGGTGCGCGCGCTCGCCGAGCGCGGCCACGAGGTGATCGGCATCGACCGCCACGGCATCTCCGCGCCGGCCGGCTCGTCGGCGGGCGCGACCCGCATCTTCCGGCTGGCGCACGATCGCCCGGGCGACATCGTTCTGGCGCGTAAGGCGCTGGAGCGCTGGCGTGCGCTGGAGGCCGGCTCGGGCGAGCAGCTGCTCGATCACGTCGGGCTCGTGCTGCGAGGCGATCCGGCGCCGGAATGGGCGGCGGCGCTGCGCGATGCCGGCGTGCCGGTCGACGAGCTCGACGCGGCTGGTGTGCAGCGGGTCTTCCCCGAGCTGGCGCATCGTCCGCAGGAGCCGGCGGCGTTCGTGCCTGACGACGGCGTCCTGTTCGCGGCCAAGGGGCTCGCGGCGATGGCCGCCGCGGCGCGTGCCGCGGGTGCCGAGCTGTCGGCGCCGGAGCGCGTGCTCGAGGTCGACGAGACGCCGACCGGTGTCCGCGTCACGACCAACCTGCGCGTGCTCGAGGCCGACATCGTCGTGCTCGCCGTTGGGCCCTGGGCGCAGACGCTCCTCGAGCCACTGGGCATTCGTCTGCCGCTGGCGCCTGGCATCGGACAGGTGTCCTACTGGCGCGGTGGTGCCTGGGAGCGCCGCCCCTCGCTGATCGATTTCGTCGCGCCCGACAAGATGGGCGTCTACGGCCTGCCGACGCCGGGCAAGGGCTACAAGATCGGCCTCGACTACGGGTGCGAGGACACCTGGGATCCGGACGCCGTCGCGTGGCCGCATCGCGGCTACGAGGAGGAGTGCAACCGCGACTGGGTGATCAGCCACGCGCCGGGCCTCGCCTCCGACGGTCCGCATCTCACCGAGTCCTGCCCCTGGACGCTGACGCCCGACAACGAGTACTTCATCGACCGTCGCGGTGCGATCACCGTCGCCACGGGCTGCTCCGGCCACGCCTTCAAGTTCATGCCGATCATCGGCGAGCTGATCGGCGACATCGCCGAAGGCAAGCCCGCCTGGCCCGAGGCTGACATCTACGGGATCGACCGCATGGCGCCCGACACGCCCTTCGCTCGCGTTGAGACCCCGATGGGTCCGCGCGTCGGCATCTGACGTCGCCCGCGACGCACGATGCCCCGGCTCCACACGTCGCGACGGACACGGTGGGCCCGGGCCCATCATGCCCGTCAACCTTTGCCGGCTTCCGCATGCATTCGCAACGTGCTCCTCGGACACACGCGCTGAAAACGCATGGCGATTGCCGGGTCTCGCATCCATGCGCACGGGTAGACGTGTGTGAGGACATCTCTGCGCACGCGCGGCGCGCAGATGCGTGTTGGCTGCGGGTGGACGCGATGGGCCCGGGCCCATCGTGTCCAATCCGCTCCTGAATGCCCGTTGGCGCCCGAATCGCGAAATCCGGTTTGCATCAGTCTCGCGCGGGGTTGAGGCGCGAAGATACGCGTGATGGATCGTTTCGCACAGCTTGCGCGCACCGATGCGCCAACGCTCGACCTGCTCGCCCTCGCGATCGCCGGTGCGCTGCGCGATGTCGATCAGGAGCTGGCGCTGGCCGAGCTCGATCGGCTCGCGGGCGACGTTGTGCTCACCGGCGTGGGGCAGAACGGGCTGGAGCAGGTCGAGGCGCTCCGCACCGTGCTCGGACGCCGAGAGGGCTTCCGCGGTGACGTCGAGGACTACGACCATCCTGACAACTCGATGCTCGATCTCGTGCTGGAGCGCAAGCGCGGTCTGCCGATCCTGCTCAGCGTCGTGTGGATCGAGGTCGGCCGTCGCGTCGGCATTCCGATCCGCGGCGTCGGCCTGCCGGGGCACTACGTGGCCGGGTGGTTCGGCGAGGGCGATCCGATCCTGATCGATCCCTTCAAGGGCGGCGCGCTGCTGGCTGATCCGCCGCCGCCGGGCCGCATCGTGCAGACGCCCGTGCACCTCACCGCGCTGCGGATCCTGTCGAACCTCGTCGCCTCGTACGAGCGTCGCGGCGACGTGGGGCGATCGCTGAAGGCCGCGCAGCTGCGGCTCGAGCTGCCGCTCGGCGATCGCGACATGAAGGTGATGGAGTTCGAGCACCGTCGCCTTGGCGCCCGTATGAACTAGTCGGACATGCACGGGATGACGGATTCGGTCTAGGATCCCGTCCATGCACTCGTCCTACGCACTCAACTCCGAGGACTTCTCCGTCGAGCGCGACGGCGTCTCCGCTCCGCTGAACACCCTCTGGCCCGGTGGCTACAAGAACGGCGATCGCTTCTGCGTGCTGATGGGCACGCCGATGGACGCCGTGGGCTGCTCGAATCTGATCGGCGGCACGAACACGCTGTTCTACGACCACCTGCGCGAGACGCGGGGCAACGCGAACTTCTTCCGCTACGCCGACACGTACATGATCGGCGTCGACTGCGAGCCCGGCGACTGGAACCAGCTCGACGTCTGGCCGATGCACAAGTTCGTCAGCATCATGTCGCCGACCGCCGAGTCGCTGATCCACACGATCAACGACCGCCGCATCACGCACCTCGCAATCCCGGAGACGGGCATTCGCGTCCGCGGCCCCGTCGTGCTGTCGACGTGGAACTCGTTCCTCGACACGATCAAGTGCGTCGTGCTCTACAACCCGCTCACGGGCAAGGCTCGCGAGGCCGACGTCGCGCTGCTCGGCAACAAGGTGATCGAGTCGTACGTCGAGCAGGCGATCTTCTCGACCCCGGGACTCGGTGCCGGCGCGCAGGCGCGCTACCGCCGCATCCGCCGCAACCTCGATCAGGAGCCGATGCGCTGCCTCGAGGAGTACCGCACGCTGCCGAACCCGGCCGCCGCGCGCGCCCTGCTGGGCGTGTCCGAGGTGCTGCCGCCCGGCCACCAGCCGCCGGACCTGCGCCAGGCGCCGATCGTGATCATCCCCGTTGACACTCCGGTCGCCGCCGCCGATCAGGAGGGCTCACCTCCCGCTGAGGCCGCTGGCATCGAGGTCGTCGAGGCGCCCGCGCCGCCGGTCTCGACCGAGGGGCTGCGCAAGACGGCGTTCGACGCGATCCTGCGTCGCAACGGCGGCACCTTCGCCGAGTGGGAGGGCTGGGACTGGATCTCCGACTTCGGCGATCCGATCGACGAGCACCACGCGGTGCGCGAGACCGTCGGCATCTGGGACGAGTCGCCGCTGCAGAAGTGGATCTTCCGCGGCCCCGACGCGCTCAAGGCCGTCGACTACTGCTTCGCCAACGACATGGCGTCGATGCAGGTTGGCCAGGCGCGCTACTCCTGCTTCCTCGACGAGTACGGCCGCATGCTCGGCGACGGCGTCGCGTTCAACACTGGCGACCAGACCGGTGCCGGCATCCTCGTGGTGACCGCGCTTCCGAGCGACGTCGACCAGTTCCGCCGCGTGTCCAAGCAGCAGGGCTTCGACGTCGAGATCCTCGACCGCACGGAGGAGTGGCCGCACATCCAGGTGCAGGGGCCGAAGTCGCGCGAGCTGATCAACGCGATGACGGACTTCGACGTCGACACGCTCAAGTACTTCCGCTTCACGACGGAGCCGATCACGATCGGCGGGATCGCGGGCTGCTACCTGGCGCGCACCGGCTACTCGGGCGAGCTCGGCTACGAGATCTACGTGCCGAAGGCCGGCGCCGAGGCGCTCTGGCAGGAGCTGCTCAACGAGGGTGCGTCGCGCGGCATTCGCCAGTACGGCCTCGCTGCCGTCGAGTCGCTGCGCATCGAGTCGGGCCTGATCTTCATCGGCTACGACTACTTCCAGGGGCTGACGTCGCCGTTCCACATGAATCTGGATCGCACGATCAACCTGGAGACGGGTGACTTCGTCGGCAAGCAGGCGCTCGTCGACGAGCTGGCAGCGGGCATCACGCATCGCCTCACGACGCTGGTCGTCGCGGGCAACGAGGCGCCGGACTACGGCGCCGACGTCTTCGTCAATGGTCGCGGCGTCGGCAAGCTGCTGTCGCCGTCGGCGGGGCGCTCGCCGAGCGTCGATCGCCTGATCGGCATGGCGTGCATCGAGGCCGAGCTGACCGAGCCGGGCAATCGCGTCGAGGTGGCGCTGCCTGACGGTCGTCTCGTCCCGGCCTACACCGACACGTTCCCGATCTACGACCCGGAGAAGAAGCGACCGCGGTCGTGACCCGCAGCGCCGATGCGGCTGGGCCGATCGGCGTCATCGCCGAGGGCTGGGAGGGGGTGCGCGGCGCGGAGCTGCTGCGCGCCCAGCTGCCGAGGGAGGACGTGCTGGTCGTCGCGGATCAGGCGTTCGCGCCGTACGCGGGGCGCCGTCCGGATCAGGTGACCCAGCGCGTGCACGACCTCGCGACCGGCCTGCTCGACGAGGGCGCGAAGGCGCTGCTCCTGGCCGGCGGCTTCGCCTCCTTCGAGGCGCGTCCCGAGCTCGAGGGGTTCTCCGTGCGTGGCCTCGACTGCGGCCTGCGCGCCGCGCTGGCCGAGGCCAAGGGGCGCCCGATCGCCGCGGTGTTCTCGTCGTCCGAGGTGAAGACGATGGTGCTCGCGAAGGCGATCCGGACGCTGCGCGGCGGTGGCAGCGTCACGCTGATCGAGCGCGGCACGGATCCCGTCCGCGAGCTGCTTCCGCGCATCCGCCGGCACGCGCCCGACGTCGCCATCGTCCTGCTGCTCACGCCGAGCGCGTACGCCGATACGGCCGAGGTGCGCGAGCTGGCCGCTGGCATCACCGTGATCGACGCGCTCGAGGCGGCAGCGGACTTCCTCGTCCACGACATCCGCCGTCACCGTCTGCTCGCACATCACGGCGAGCGCGCCGGGCGCATCACGGCCTTCGCCACGCGCGGCGGCACCACCGGCATCACGCGCGAGCCGCTGTCGACGGCGTCGGTCGCGGCGCTGCAACGGCGGGGCTGAGCGACGCGAGAGCCCGCTCCGGGCCTGCGGTAGACTCCACGCATCGTGCCGCGGCGAACCCCATTCAGGCGCCTGCTCGTCACGGCGCTCGTGCTCTGCCTCGGGCTGTCCCTCGCAGCCGCCGCCGCCGACGCCCGCGTCACCGCCGACCACGGCTTCGGTCTGCCGTTCGACGGCGCGCATCGCTACGAGAAGTGCGCGCCGCCGCGCATGACGAACCCGCGCCTCCAGCTGAATCAGCCGCTCGGGCAGAAGCGCGCCGACGAGATCGCAGTGTGTCTTGGACTCGACAAGAGCCGGGTCTTCAACCAGAAGCAGTACCTCCAGTTCATCACCGGTGGCGGCGACGGGGGCAGCAAGGCGGCGGCCGCCGACGTCGACGCGAGCGTGATGATCCTGACCAACACGATCGGCAGCCCGTACCTGATCCGCGGCACGCAGGGCCGGATCCGGCCGATCATCCTCGCGGGCTACGGCCTCTACGTGCAGCGAGTGCGCCGCACGACCGACCCCGATACGGGCGTCGTGACGACCACGCGCATCCCGCCGACGCTGATGAGCCCCGCCAATCCGGACGCGCCGACATACAAGTTCAACCACCTGATCGGTCCCGGCGCCTACTTCGAGACGTGGGCGAAGGCCAACGGCGCGACGGACTCCCTCAACATGCTGCGGAGCTCTGCCTACCTTCCCGAGATCCCGTGGAGCCTGAAGTCCCAGAAGGCACCCTCGTCCGTCGTCACCGAGCTCGCCACGCATCCGCACAGCGGCGAGATGGTCGGCATCTCGATGGTGCCCTCCCTGTGGAACATCAACTTCACGCTGATCTACACGCTCAATCCGAAACTCGCTGCACGCATGCCCGCGTACTGGGCGCCGCTGCCGGCGGCGGTGGCAGCTGCGATCGAGTCGAGTCCGACCGGGCAGGTGCCCTTCGCGGACTACGCGCAGTACCTGCCGCAGCACGGCTAGTCCCGCCGTCGACCCCTAGCTCGCCAGTCCGAGCCCGGTCACCGCGAGCAGCGTGACCGCGATGCCGACGTACTGGTTCGCGAAGAGCCGCTCGCGCATGGCGACGATCCCGATCAGGGCGGCGGCGGTCCCCCACTGCGTGGCGGTGACGGAGGCGACGGAGAGCGGCCCGATCGACGCGGCGAAGGCGAAGAAGGCGAAGCCGACGGCGTCGAGGAGGCCGCACCAGAGGATCGGGTAGACGTTGGTGCGCTTCGGCAGCTCGCGTACCAGCAGGAACGCCGGCAGGACCGCGAGCACGCTGACGGTTCGCGTCACGCCGACGGTCGTGAGGTCGGGCAGGTTCGACTGGCCGAGGGCGACGAGCACGCCGGCATAGGCCACTGCCGCCAGCGCGGCCTCCAGGGCACCGGCCGCCGTGCGCCGTCCCGGCTCGACCGCGACGAGCACGGCGCCGATCACCGCCACGCCCAGCAGCGCGTACTGCACCGGCGAGGGGCGCTCGCCCAGCGCGATGGAGAACAGCGTCGCGACGCCGCCCTCCAGCGCGATGATGGGCGCGACGACGCTCAGGCTCCCCTTCGTCAGCGCGCGCAGGAGCAGGAAGAAGCCGCAGGTGGCGAGCAGGCCGGCGAGCACGGGCCAGCCCAGCCCGGCCGGCGTCCACGGGCCTTCGAGGTGGTCGGCGATCAGTGCGATCGGCAGCACCACGGCCGCGGTCACGATCAGCACCCAGAACATGATCACCGCGGGCGCGGTCTTCGTGCGGCTCGCCCGCTGCGTGAAGACGTTCGCGAACGCCCACGAGAACGCCGTCACCAGGCCGAACAGGACGACCATGACGCGCTAGTCGCCGAGTTCGGTGCGACGCCGATCCGTGTACGCCTTCAGCTCGGCGTGGAGATCGGGGTCGAGCGTGGGCGGGTTCTCCTGCCACGCCTCCTGCAGGTGGTTGAACTCCTCGAGCGCGCGCTCGGTCGCGTTCTTGCCGCCCTTCTTCTGCCAGGCGGAGTAGTTGTCCGTCGTCCAGACCGTCGGGCGGTAGAAGCAGTCGCGGAAGTTCTCGAGCGTGTGCGCGGCGCCGAAGAAGTGGCCGGCGTGGCCGACCTCGACGTGCGCGTCGTAGGCGAGGTTGTCGTCGGTCCACTCGATCGGCGTGAACTCCGCGATCAGGTTTCGCAGCATCTCGGTGTCCATCGCGACCTTCGCGAACGAGTGCACGAGGCCACCCTCGAGCCAGCCGGTGGTGTGCAGCTGGAGGTTCGCGCCCGCGAGGAACGAGTTCGCCATCGTGTTGAGCGACTCGAACGACGACTGCGCATCGACGGCGGGGCTGGCGTTGAGCCCGCCACCGCCGGCGCGCCACAGGACGTCGTGGCGGCGTGCGATCTGGCCCGTCGCGAGAATGCCGAGGGCCGCCTCGGGGCCGCCGAAGCCGGGCGAGCCGGACTTCATGTCGGTGTTGGAGACGAACGAGCCCATGATCGCGGGACAGCCGGGGCGGATCGCCTGGACGAGCGCGATGCCCGCGAGCGACTCGGCGGTCTGCTGTGCGAGCGCGCCCGGCACGGAGACCGGACCCATCGCGCCCATCATGATGAACGGCGTGACGTTGACGATCTGGCCGCGCTCGGCGAGGTACCAGAGCGACTCGAGCATGCGGGTGTCGAACATCAGCGGCGAGTTCGCGTTGATCGTGCCGAACGTCATCGGGTCGCTGGTCGTCGCGTCGAGCCCGAGCACCATCTCCGCCATCGCGATCGAGTCGATCACGCCGTTGAGATGGATCTGCGCGGCGCCGACGCCGAGGTCGGTGTTCTCGTACATGGCGAGCTGCAGGTCAAGGTGGCGCGAGTCGATCGGCTTGTCGTTGACCTCGATGATCGGATAGCCGGGCGTGTCGATCTCGGGCGTCATCTGCGCGGCGCGCAGAAGCTGCACGGCGTCGGCGAGCGTGCCGTCGCGGCGGCCCGTCACGCCGTCGTCGCAGAACGGCATCGACTGCCCGGTGCAGAAGACCATGTTGTCGCGTCCGAACTGCACGTTCTTGGCCGGGTTGCGCGACAGCAGCGTGAACTCCGTCGGCGTCGTCTTGTTCTTCTCGCGCATCCAGTGGGGGTCGAGGAAGACGACCTCGTCCTCGACGCGCTGGTCCTCGCGGCGGAACAGCTCGAGCGACGGCTCGTGCACGAACTTGATCCCGACCTCGGAGACGAGGCGCTTCCAGCCTCGGTCGATGGTGTCGAGCGCGTCCTCGGAGAGGGGCTCGAAGCGCGGGGTCCTGTTCACGAACACGTGGTGAATCCTTTCAACGCGATCGCTGAACTATGGCAGGGCTGCTCGATCGGCGGCGGTATAGTCC
>JBPCSK010000139.1:0-1986 GCA_051007275.1 Gaiellales bacterium
ATGCCATCGAGCAGTCCTCGGTCCGCAAGGGCTTCGACCCGCGTGAGTTCGCGCTGGTCGCCGAGGGTGGCGGCGGTCCGCTGTTCTCGAGCCACATCGCCCCCGAGGTCGGCGTCAAGCACGTGCTGGTGCCGAACTACCCGGGCATCACCGCGGCGCTTGGCCTGCTCACCACGGACATGGTCTACGAGTACACGAAGACCTCCTACGTGATGTGCTCGCAGCTCGAGACCGACGCCAAGGCGGCCGCCAATCTCGAGAAGCAGTTCGCTGCGCTCGAGAAGGAGGCCATGCGGCAGTTCGCCATCGACAAGATCGACAAGAAGCGCATCCGGCTGGAGCGCATCGTCGACGCCCGCTACGAGGGCCAGGGCTACGAGCTCCGCGTCGACGCCCCCGCTGGCGGCCCGATCGACGCCAAGTGGCTCAAGGCCGTCAAGAACGAGTTCCACGCCGCGCACGAGAAGGAGTTCTCGCGCCGCTTCGAGGACGTCGATGTGCAGATCGCGAACATCCGCGTCCGCGCCATCGGCCAGATGCCGGGCCTCAAGCCCGTCAACGTGAAGAAGGGCACGGCCACGCCGCCGAAGGGCGCGCTGAAGCTGACCGCCGACGCGTGGTTCGAGAAGAACGGCAAGCCCGCGAAGTTCAAGACGAAGTTCTACGAGCGCACGGAGCTGCTCGCCGGCAACAAGATCCAGGGCCCGGCGATCATCACCCAGTTCGACTCGACGAGCGTCGTCCCCCCGGGCTACTCGGCCGAGGTCGACAAGCACGGCAACCTGATCATCAAGTACTCCGCTGCAGTGGCCAAGGCCGCTGAGAGCGGTCACTGACCCCACCTGCGAGAGAAGAGGCATTCCAAATGGCTGATCTGCCTGAAGTCGGCATCAACCCCGGTAAGCCCACCCGCAAGCGGGTGCCGGTTGATCCGATCACACTGCGCGTCCTCGGCGGCGCGTTCGACGCCATCGCCCAGGAGATGGCGGGCGTCCTGTTCCGCATGTCCTACTCGTCGATCATCCGTGAGTCCGAGGATCTCGGCGCGGGCCTGTTCGACGCGGAGGGCCGCGAGCTCTGCGAGTCCGAGTCCACGCCGATGCACATCGGCTCGCTGCCGTGGTACATCCGCGGCTTCCTCCATCGGATCGACAAGAACGAGCTGAAGGAAGACGACGTCATCATCCACAACCACCCGTATCTCGGTGCGTCGCATACGCCCGACATCGCGGTGGCAGTGCCGATCCTGTGGAAGGGCGAGCTGATCGGCTTCGCGGCCGTGACGGCGCACGTCGCCGACGTCGGTGGCTCCTACCCGGGCATCAACGCCGACGCGTTCGACATGTACGCGGAGTCGAAGATCTACAACGGCCTCAAGTGGTACGAGGCCGGCGAGCTCAACGAGGATCTCGACCGGATGGTGTTCGACAACGTCCGCACCGAGACGATGAACCGCGGCGACATGGAGGCCATGAAGGCGGCCTGCATCCTCGGCCGTGACCGCTTCTACCGTCTGCTCGAGAAGTACGGCGCCGACACCTGCATGTCGGCCGCGTACGACTGGATGGACTACTCGGAGAAGCGCCTCCGCGACGAGATCAAGAAGCTGCCCGACGGCGTCTACGTGTCGCCGACGGCGTGGCTCGACGACGACGGCCGCAACCGCGACGTGCGTCTGCGGGTGGAGACAAAGATCATCGTCAAGGGCGATCACGTGACGGTCGATCTGACCGGCTCGAACGCCGAGGTCCCGACGGGCTACAACGTGCCGTTCGAGGGGTCGCTGCTGGTCGCCGCGTACTTCGCGATCCGCACGATCCTGCTCGACCAGGACCGTCTCGACGAGCCGGTGCCGCAGAACGACGGCATCTTCCGCTGCGTCGACGTGATCGCGCCGAAGGGCTCGATCTTCAACCCGAACTTCCCGCGCGCGTGCTTCTCGCGCTTCAACCAGTGCCAGCGCGTCGTGGACAACACGATCGTGGC
>JBPCSK010000140.1:0-1608 GCA_051007275.1 Gaiellales bacterium
GTCTGACGCCCGCGGCTATGCCGCGTACGTCATGCGTACGCACTGTTCACGCCCGCCGCCCGCGGCTGCGCCGCGTACGTCATCCGTACGCACTGCTCACGCCCGCCGCAGCGGACCCCTCCGCACGCGCTGAGCGGTCGCACAGACTCGTAGGCGAAACTCCTAGAGCCCGCCGTCGCGCTTGGCGTCGCGCTGGAGCAGCTCGCGGTCGAAGGTGTCACGCATGGCGTGCGGGTCGTTGATGCCCCGTAGCGCGAGATCCGAGTCGCCGATGTCGGAGCCGGCCGTGTCGAACTCGAGATCCCCGAAGTTGAGGATCCGACCGTAGAAGCCCTGCTTCGTGTTGACGTTCTGGATGCGATCGATGCTCGCGCTGCGCTCGTTGCGATTGGCAATGCCACGTCGCACGATCACGCGCCGGTTCGTGACGGTGTACTCGCTGTCGAGGCGCTTGAGCCACGCCAGCACGACCACGACGGCGATCCAGATCACCGTGATCGCGAAGAACCACGACACCGGCACGTTGACGAGGCGATCGAGCAGAACGCCGACGATCAGCGGCAGCAGCCCGATCAGGCCCCACTTGAGCATCCAGGACACCGACCACTTCCAGGTCGGACGCCCCTTCCAGATCAGGTTCTCGCCTTCCAGGATCTCAGCCACGGTCACATCCTCCGTCGTGTCACCCGGAAGGTAACGCACCCAATCGCCGTCGGGCGCGCCTGACGCGCAGATGCTACCGTCACGCCATGCCCGCGTACGACGTCGTGATCGTCGGCTCCGGCTTGGTAGGAGCCTCCACTGCCAACGCCCTGATGCGCGCCGGTGCCGGGAGCGTGCTGCTGCTCGATCGGGGCAGCGCAGGAGGCGGCGACTCGGCGCTCACCTTCGGGATGGTGCGCCGCCACTACACCAATCCGGTGCTGATTCGACTCTCGATGGCCGGTACGGAGATCCTCCAGCGCTGGGACGAGGAGGTCGGCGTCGGCACGGGTGCGTACGTCCCGACGGGCTACCTGCTGCCCGTGCCGGAGCGTCTCGTCGACGCATGCCGCGCGAACGTCGAGCGCCAGCAGAGCCTTGGACTCGACACGCGGCTCCTTGCCCCGGAGGAGATCCACGCGGTGGAGCCGCTGCTCTCGCTCGAGGGCGTGGCTGCCGCCGCCTTCGAGCCAGAGGGTGGCGTGTGCGACAGCCGGCTGATGATCGATTCCTGGCTGCTCGACGCGCTCGGTCGGGGCCTGGAGCTCCGCCAGCACGCCGGCGTCGCCGAGATCACCATGACCGGGAGCCGCGCTACGGGCGTGGTGCTCGCGAACGGCGAGCGCATCGATGCCGGACAGGTCGTCGTCGCCACCGGGGGCTGGTCGCCCGAGGTGCTGCGTGGCATCTGGGAGGTGCCGTTCAGCCTGGTGCGCATCCAAGTTGCGGTGCTGCGACTTCCGCCCGGTCAGGTGCCGCCGGCGGCGGTCACCAGCGATGCCGTCTCGAACGTCGTCGTGCGGGCGGCGGCGGGACGTGACATCTGGGTGGTCGCCTATCAGCCGGATACGCCGACGATCACGGTGCGCGACGACTGCCAGCTGCCATTGCTCAACGGATACGAGG
>JBPCSK010000141.1:0-3296 GCA_051007275.1 Gaiellales bacterium
GGATGATGGTGCAGGGCGACCCGCTGCCGTCCAACTTGGCGTACACGATCGGTCCTGCCTCTCGAGTTCCGGCTCCGTGCCCGTTCGCCCAGTAGATCAGGCCGCGTGGCGGATCCACCGCGACCTGCACCGGAGCCTCGACGAACTTGGCATCGAGGTTGCGGTTCGAGTAGAGGGTGCCACCACCACTGCCGTCGGTCTTCGCGTACGCGATCGACGGGTCGTAGGCGCGCGCCACATCGCCCATGTTCGCCCAGTAGAGCGTGCCCGTCGTGGGATCGAGCGCGAGGCCGAAAGGATTCAAGATTGGCGCGCCGGGCGTGGGGATGATCTGCACATCCGTGCCATCGAGGTTGGCTCCAAAGATCGGGCCGCCTGGTCGCATCCAGTAGATCTTCCCCGCTGCCGCGTCAACAACCGTCCCGAACATGGCGTCCGGTACCCCGTCGGTCCAATGCCTGACGAGATCTCGAGGATTGGAGCCGTCGGTGCCTACTGCCGAGATGGTGTGTGCGTTGTCGCTGCCCCAGAAGAGCTGGTTGGTGGCGGACGCGACCGGTGCGTGTGCGAAGAACGCGCACCCAACGGCCGCGATAACAAGGATGGCTGCGACGATGCCGAGGGTTGAGCGAGGCGTCGCGCGATCCGGTTGCGGGCGCGGAGGTCGAGCCTGGCGGAACGCTCCTTCCGGCTTCGGCTCCGTGTGGCCCACGGCGTCGCCGCGCAGAACGCGGATCGGTCGAGGCAGAGCATCGCTGTGACGAGCCACGGCTAGAGTCTAACCGCCAATGCCTGCGCTGACAGGGTGGCGAGCTGCTTCCAGCCGGGCGCGCCTGCCTCGCCGGACGACCTGCATCCTTGTGGTCCTGTCGGCGATTCCGTTGCCGACGCTTGCGCCGCTCGCCCTGGGGAATCGCCTGCGGGTCTGTCGTAACGGGTAGGATCGCGCCATGCTGCGCACGCTGATCGCCGCCGTCGTCCTCGCCCTGATCGTGGTCCCTGCCGCATCGGCTGCCGTGGTCCCGCAGTACTTCGGCTCCGCCGCGCAGGGCGTGCCGATCATCGGGTCGGACGCGCACCTTCCCCCGCTCGCCGCGACCGGCCCGTTCGATGCCGGGCCGATCGTCGGCGACGAGATCATCAAGTTCCGCGAGTCGGGCGGGTACCAGGCTGATATCCGCGGCGTCAACTCGCGTGCCCGCGCCTACCTCAAGACCTGGCTGGACGAGCAGTGCGGGGTGAACGCCACGGTTGCGCAGGTGCGTGCCTGCCACGCGATGATCGTCTCCGACATCGACGACACGCTGATCAGCTGGTACGCGTACTACGCAGATCCGGCGATCGACTTCCAGTACGTATCCATCTCCGAGGCTGCGGCGAAGCAGGGCTGCACGCCGCCCGCCATCAAGCAGACCGTCGCGCTGCTCCAGTACGCGCAGTCGCGCGGCGTCGCCGTGACGCTGATGTCGGGCCGCACGGAGGGAGAGCGTGCGACGACGGTCGGGTGCATGCAGCGCATCGGGTTCACCGGCTACCGCACGCTCATCTTGCGCTCGCCTGCTGAAGCCAAGCTCTCCGCCCAGGACTACAAGTCGAGGCACCGTCGTCAGCTCGAGCAGGCGGGATGGAGCATCGCCTTCTCGATTGGCGACCAGCCCAGCGACATGCTCGGCGGCTCGACCGACGCCGGATTCCTGCTGCCGAACCCGATGTACCTGATTCCCTGAGCCGCAGGATTCGACCGCTGCCCGCGGAACCTGCGAACCTATGGGCATGAACGAGAAGCAGGAACCGTCGACGGACTCGCTCCCGCTGTCCATCCCGCCGATGAACATCGACCCGCTCGATGACTGGCTGCACGTGCGGCCCTCGGTCGAGGACGAGGGCACCGGGCGGCTGCTGCTGCCGGCGACGGTCCAGATGAACCGCCTCGAGCGCGTCGTGGTGCTCGGCGTCGGGTCCGAGGTAACGGACGTCAGCGCGGGCGATCTCGTGCTGCTCCTCCCCGGCAATGCGGTCGAGCTGCGTGACGGCACGAAGATCGTGCAGCGCGAGTTCGCCATCGCGCGCGTTCGCGACTGATCCCAGCGGTAGCCTGAGGGCATGCACGCTGCCCCTGAGCCTTCCGAGCTGCGCGAGCTCGCCGTGCGCGCGGCGCGCGAGACCGGCGCGCTCCTGCAGCACCACAACGTGCGCGGGCTGCGCGGCCTCGATACCAAGTCGACCGCGACCGACATGGTCTCGGACGCGGACCGCGAGGCCGAGGAGCTGCTCGTGCAGATTCTCACCGAGGCGCGCCCCAACGACGCGCTGCTCGGAGAGGAGGGGGCCGGCCGTGAGGGCACGACCGGTCTGCGCTGGGTCGTCGATCCGCTCGACGGCACCACCAACTTCGTGTTCGGGTATCCGCAGTGGGCCGTCAGCGTCGCGGTCGAGGACGAGCACGGCACGCTCGCCGGTGCCGTCTACGACCCGAGCCGCGACGAGATGTTCGCCGCGGCGCGCGGGCGTGGCACGACGCTCAACGGCGATCGCGTCCACGTGCGCGGCACGCACGAGCTCGGCCAGGCGCTGATCGCCACCGGCTTTGGCTACGACGCCGAGCGCCGCGCCAAGCAGGCCGCTCGCGTCGCCGATGTGATTCCGAAGATCCGCGACATCCGACGTGGCGGGGCTGCCGCGATCGACATCGCCTGGGTGGCGTGCGGGCGGCTCGATGGCTACTGGGAGAGCGGCCTCAACGCGTGGGATTGGGCCGCCGGCTCGCTGCTCGTGACGGAGGCCGGTGGATTCTGGTCCTGCCAGCCCGGACCGCTCGGGGTGGAGCAGGCCGTTGCGGCGTGCCCCGGCGTCTACGACGCGCTGTTCGATCTCCTCCAGTAGCGGACGAGAGCGAGGTCAGCGCTCGTCCGGCGCGCGGATGCGGCGCCACGGACCGGTGCGCAGGATCGGCGGCAGCGTCCACCAGACACGCCCCCGCGGATGCGCTCGCGCGTCCTGCTGCGATGCGACATCAACCGGCTCGCGCTGCTGGGGCGCGAGGTTCATCCGCGGGTGGTGCGGATCGTGGTGGTCTGCATCGTGCATGACGATCGCCTCCTTGGGAGATGACCCCACCGTAGGTCGCCGCTGGTCGTCCACGCCCGTGCAACCTCCGCGTCCCGGTGCGGCACATCCCCCATCGGGAGGGGAATGGCACCGCGTCACGTATCGTTAGCCACATCAAGAGCCCATCCAGGGCTCTATTGCGGGACGTGCTGCCGAGTGCCGCGCGTCACACTCGGAAGGACCACATC
>JBPCSK010000142.1:0-13189 GCA_051007275.1 Gaiellales bacterium
GAACTGCCCGTGCGTGCCGAACAGCATGTCGACGGACGGGCCGACCGCCTCGCGGATCTGGCGGACGAAGCGCTCGCTGCGCTCGAGCGCCTCGACCGACGGGTTGCGCGGATCGAGCGACGAGTAGCGGCCGGCGGGGTCGAACTTGACGGCGGTGAAGCCGCGCTCGACGTTCTCGACCGCGCGCTGCGTGGACAGGTCGGGATCGTGGTAGACGTCGACCTGGTCGCCCGCCTCCGAGTAGAGGTAGGTGTAGGCGCGCAGGCGCTCGCGCACCTTGCCGCCGAGCAGGTCGTAGACGGGCTTGCCAGCCGACTTGCCGATGATGTCCCAGAGCGCCATCTCGATGCCGCTGAAGACGCCCATCGACGTGACGTCGGGACGGAAGTTGAAGCCCGCGCCGTAGACCTCGCGGTACATCGTCTCGATGCGGTGCGGGTCCATCCCGACGATGCGGCGCTCCATCATGTCGTCGATGCACTTGACGATCACGTCGGGGCCGAACGTCGCGACGTAGCACTCGCCGTAGCCGACGATGCCGTCGTCGGTGACGATCTTCACGAAGATGAAGTAGTTGCCGCCCTCGCTCGGCGGGGGGTTGCCGACGATGAACGTCTCCCAGGAGGCGACCTTCATCAGAACACCACCACGTTGCGGAGCGCCTCGCCGCGCTTGACGGCGGCGATGGCCTCGTTGATCTCCTCGAGCGGGTACTCCTTGGTGACCAGCTCGTCGAGCTTGAGGCGGCCACCGCGATAGAGGCCGACCAGCTGCGGGATGTCCGCAGGCGTCTGGGCCGAGCCCATCTTGCTGCCGATGATGCGCTGCGAGTCCGCGGCGATCCACGAGGGATCGAACGTCGTCGTGACGCCGCTCGGCGGCATGCCGACGATGACCGTCTCGGCGCCCTTGCCCATCAGGCCGATGCCCTGCACGATGGCCGGGCCGACGCCGACGGAGACGAGCACGTGGTCGGCCATGCGGCCGTTCGTGAGCGCCTTCACCTCGGCGGTCACGTCCTGCATCTTCGAGTTGATGCCGTGCGTGGCGCCGAACTCCTTCGACGCCTCGAGCTTCGCGTCGTTGACGTCCACGGCGATCAGCGGGTTGGCGCCCGACAGCGCGGCGCCCTGGATGCAGTTGAGGCCGACGCCACCGGTGCCGATCACGACGACCGATTCGCCGGGCTTGATCTTCGTGGTGTTGATCGCGGCGCCGACGCCGGTGATCACGCCGCAGCCGAGCAGCGAGGCGACGGAGAAGCTGACGTCCTTCGGCATGACCGCGATCTGCGAGTGGTGCACGAGCACCTGCTCGGCGAACGAGCCGACGTTCATCATCTGCGCAACCGGGGCGCCCGAGGCGTCCTTGATCGGCTGGCGCGTGGACAGCGGCAGCGTGGTCTCGCACATCACGCGATCGCCGCGCGAGCAGTAGTAGCACTGGCCGCAGGCGCGGATCAGCGTGACGACGACGTGGTCGCCGACCTGGACGCCAGGCGTCTCCGGGCCGACGGCGCTGACGATGCCAGCCGCCTCGTGGCCGTAGAGCGCAGGCAGGTCGCCGCCCCAGCCGCCATCCATGTACGTGATGTCGGAGTGGCAGATCGCGCAGGCCTTCACATCGACGACGAGCTCACCCGCCTGGGGTGCCTCGAGCGTCAGCTCCTCGATGACGAGCGGTTCGTTGAACGCGCGGCAGACAGCGGCCTTCATGCGGTGGTCTCCAGATCCTCGATACGTGCGGCCCGGCAGAGTTGAGACGGGCGGAGTCCGGCGGAGCCTACCCCATCGACTGCGCTACGGGGTGGTCATGGCGCCGTCGACCGTCAGCACCGCGCCGGTCATGAACGGCGGCGCCTCCGACAGCGCCCACGCGGCGACGTCGGCGATCTCCCCCGGCTCACCGAAACGACCGATCGGCATGCGGTCGACGAAGCTCGCGGGATCGCCGCCGGCAGCACGCACCGCGTCGGAAATATCGTCCATCATCCGCGTGTTCGTCGGCCCCGGGCAGAGGCAGTTGACGCGAATGCCCGCGGCCGCGACCTCGAGGGCGATGCCCTGCGAGAGACCGACCACCGCGTGCTTCGACGCGACGTAGGCCGACAGCCCGGGCACGCCACGCACGCCGGCCTGCGAGGCGGTGTTGAGGATCGCGCCCTCCCCCTGCGTACGCATCACCGGCACGACGTGCTTGAGGCCGAGGAACGCGCCCCGGAGGTTGACCGCCAGCACCTGGTCGAATGCCTCCGTCGGGTAGTCCTCCACGGGCGAGATCGCACCCTCGATGCCCGCGTTGTTGAAGAACGCGTCGATGCGCCCGTAGCGCTCGATCGCCGCGGCGACGTAGCCCTTCACGTCGTCCTCATTCGCCACGTCGGCCGCGCACGCCGACGCCGGCGGGCCGAGCCGCTGGGCGACGGCCTCGGCCGCCGCCAGATCGCGATCGACGACGAGCACGGCGAAGCCCTGCCCAGCGAGACGCTCGGCCGTGGCCTCACCGATCCCGCCGGCACCGCCTGTGATCACCGCGCAGCTCATCATGGGAACCTCCCCGTCCGTTGCGGAGAACCTACCCGACCACGGCGACGGCGTCGATCTCGCAGAGCATCCCGTCGAAGAGCAGAGCGGTCGAGACCGCGGTCGTCGCCGGGAATGGCGGCGAGAGCGTCTCGGCGCGCACTCGGCGCCAGACGTCGAGGTCGGCCGGGTCCGCGAGGTAGACCGTGATCTTCACGAGCGATCCAAGCGACGAGCCCGCGGCCCGCAGCGAGCCGTCGAGGTTCGCAAGCGCGAGGCGCAGCTGCGCCTCGACGCCGTCCACGAGGTACCCGTCGGCATCGAATCCTCCCTGTCCCGAGGTGAAGATGAGGTCGCCGACGCGCACCGCCTGGCTGTACGGCGCACCCTCCGCCCAGGCAAACGGCGACTCCGGAATGATGCGCGAATCCGCCATCCCCTACGCCTCGGCTCGTGTCCGCAGGTAATTGTCGAGGACGTCGCGCGCCTCTTCCGGATCGTGCTGCGCGTGCTGCTGGTAGTACCCCTTGCGGCTGATCCGGTACTGCCCGACCTTGGCCAGATCGGCGAAGAGCTCGGCCTGCTTGACCGCGAGCACGTTCGGATTGACGATCGGCAGCGGCGGGATGTCGGCGAGGCCCTCGAGCTGCGCCTTCTCGTAGCACGCGGCGATGATCGTGCAGCCAAGGACGATCGCCTCGGCGTCGTCCTCCTCCATGACGGCCGCGCACCTCTCCGCGGCGTCGCGGGCGACGGCGGCGGGGTCCTTGACCATGTCGTCGACGTACCAGTCGATCGCGCGCACCGAACGACAGTTGGGCCAGGCGCCGTACTTGCGCACGAGATCCTCGAGCTCCGGCACGGCCTTGCGGTGGTCGGTGACGACGCTGAAGCGCTGCCCGAACGGCCGCACGTTGCCGATGCTCGCCTCGAGCGGCCCGATCACCGGCATCGAGGTGATCTCGCGGGCGACGGTCAGGCCCGGGTCGTAGCAGCACCCGATCACGAACGCATCGAACCCGTCCTCCTCAGCGGCGAGGATCATCCGGAACACCTCGGTCTCGACGAGGTGCTTCGGCAGGTAGTAGTCGATGTTGCGCGGGCAGTTGTCGACGTGCACGCTCTCCACCGTCGTGCCCTCGCGGAGGTACGGGCGCAGCGTGTCGAGCACGAGGTCGTCGAACTGATCGGTGCCGAACGGGTTGAGGAAGCAGATGCGGGTCATGGGGATTTCTCTCCTACGCCTTGGGGGGATTCTCGAACCACGTGCGCAGATGGAAGTCGTCGGCGGTATCGATGGCGATGCGCTTGTTGGACAGATACTCGCGCATGCCCGCCAGACCGAGCTCGCGGCCGATGCCGCTCTCCTTCCACCCGCCGAACGGCGTCTCCGACTGCCGAATGTAGTGCGTGTTGATCCAGATGTCGCCGAACTCGAGTCGCTTCGTCAGGCGCAGCGCGCGCGTGATGTCGGAGGTCCAGACGCTGCCGCCGAGTCCGTAGCGTGTGGAGTTGGCGATCTCGAGCGCGTGCTCCTCGTCGCGAGCACGGAACACCGTGACGACGGGACCGAAGACCTCAGTGCAGGCAACCTCGGCGTCGGGCTCGAGGTCGGCGACGATCGTCGGCGGGCAGTAGCGCCCATCGAGCGTGCCGCCGAGCAGGAAGCGCCCACCGTCACGCTCGACCGTGTCGAGGAACGCCTGGACGCGCGCGGCCTGACGATCGGAGACGAGCGGCGCGAGCAGCGTGCCCTCATCGAGCGGATCTCCGGCCGGCATCTGCTCGGCACGGCTGATGAGCCCCGCCACGAACTCGTCGTAGAAGCGATCCTCGACGATGATCCGCGTCGCCGCCGTGCACGACTGCCCGCCGTAGATGAATGCGCCATAGGCGAGCGCATCCATGCACTTCTCCTTGTAGCAGTCGTCGAACACCAGGCAGGGGGCCTTGCCACCGCACTCGAGCGAGACGCGCGTCAGGCGCCGCGCGGCGACCTCGGCGATGCGCTTGCCCGTCGGCGTCGAGCCCGTGAAGGAGATCTTGTCGATGCCCGGATGCGAGATCAGGGCCTCGCCCGTCGGGTCGCCCGGTCCGTGGATCATGTTCACCACGCCATTCGGCAGGCCCGGCAGATCGTCGAGCAGGCGGAAGAGCGCCTCGGTGGACGCGGGCGTCTCCTCCGACGTCTTGACCACCATCGTGCAGCCTGCCGCCATGGCGGCGCCGATCTTGCGCACCGCGAGGTCCACGGGATCGTTCCAGGGGATGATCAGCGCGCAGACGCCGATCGGCTGCGTGACGGTCATATCGAGGACGTTGGCCGGCGAAGCGCCGGTGACGGTGCCGTCGAGCAGGCGGCCGGCACCCGCGAAGTAGCGGAACTTGTCGACCGCGCCCTTCATCTCCCGGTCGCGCATCAGGCGGATCGGCTTGCCCATCTCGCGTGTGGAGAGTTCGGAGATCTCGGGAATGATCGCCTCGAGTCGATTGGCGAGCTCGAGCAGCACGGCGCCGCGATCGGCGGCGCGGCGCGTTGTCCAGTCGCTCTCGACGAGCGCGCGGCGCGCGGCCTGCACCGCACGGTCCACCATCGCGGCGTCCGCGATCGGCGCGCGGCCGACGGGCGATCCGTCGTAGCTCGCGAACGACTCGAACCGCTCGCCCTCGGCGATCCACTCGCCGTCGATTAGATGCGCGCACTCGATCACGACGCACTCCCTTCCGTTGCAGTTGCGATGACCTCGACGAGATCGTCGATGACCCGATCCCAATCCGCGTCCTCGGTGACGAGGGGCGGCGATAGCTTGACGACATTCATGTTGCGACCGGAGTGGCCGACGATGACCCCGCGGTCACGCATGCCCGAGATAGCGGCGCGCGTGAGGGCTCCTGCGGGCTCGCGCGTCTCCCGGGACTCGACGAGCTCGATGCCGATCAGTAGTCCGCGGCCCCGAATATCGCCGACGTGCGGCACGTCGGCGAGGCCGGTGCGCAGGCGCTCGAGCGCACGGTTCCCGAGGACCGCAGCGCGGTCGACGAGCTGCTCCTCGAGCAGCACGTCGATCGCCGCGATGCCAGCTGCGAAGCCGAGCGCGTTCGTGAGAAACGTGGACGAGACGGCATCGGGGGACCACGTCCCCATGGCCGACTCGCGACCGAGCACGGCGGACACGGCGAGTCCACCGCCGATGCCCTTGCCGACGGTCATCAGGTCCGGCACGACGCCGGCATGATCGCAGGCCCACATGCGTCCAGTCCGGCCGAAGCCGCACTGGATCTCGTCGAACACCAGCAGCACGCCGTGACGATCGCAACGCTCGCGCAGCCCCTGCAGGAACGCGTCACTCGGGATGACCGCCCCGCCGTTGCCCTGGACCGGCTCCAGAATCAGGCACGCGGGCTTCTCGACACCGGAACCGGCGTCATCGAGATAGTGGTCGAGCAGCGCGAGGACGGCCTCGCCGGGATCCGCACCGAGCGCCCATGGCGACCGGTAGGGATCGGGATACGGCAGGAACTGCCCCCCGGCGGGCACGCCGAGGGGAGCTCGGTACGCCGGCTTGCCCGCGAAGGCCACGCTGCCCGGCGAACGGCCGACGTAGCCGCCGCCGAAGGCGATCACCTCGCGGCGCCCGGTCGTCGCGCGGGCGAGGGCGACGGCGATCTCCGTCGCCTGCGAGCCCGTGATCGCGGGGATCACGCGCGTGAGAGGCGCGGGAGCGATGCCGATCAGACGCTCATAGAAGTCGGCGCGCACCTGCGAGGGCGCTGCCGAGGGGCAGTGGGTCATGATCCCCGCCTGCTCGACGATGGCGGCGGTAACGCGCGGATGGCAGAACCCGATGGAGGCGGCGGCGAAACCACCGTTCATCTCGAGATACGCAGCGCCGTCCGCGTCCCACACGCGCGCGCCCTCGGTGCGCGCCCAGACGATCGGATCATCGGTGCCGAAGGTGCGCAGCCCCGCGCCCTCAAGCGCCCGTGTCCTCTCACGGATGGCGTCGGCGCTCACAGCCGCAGCTCGCCGTCGACCATCAGCGGCTCGCCATCCACGGTGATCGTGGGCTCGAAGATCATGCCGTCGAGATGCAGGTCGCACTCCACGATGCCGCCGTACCCGCCGGCGTTGTCGCCGATTGCCATGTGCGCGGTCGCGGCGCGCTTCTTCGATTCCGTGATGTCGGCGCTCAGGCGCGCGAGCGGATTGAGTCCGATACCCAGCTCTCCGATGTTGCGAGCCCCCTCCACGCCTTCGATGAGCTGCTCGAGGCGCTCGGCCTCGGGGCCGCCGGTGATCGTCGTGACGAGCCCGTCGACGACGTCCAAGCGCACAGGCTCCGACAGCGCGCCAAGGTCGGTCATCACGTACTCGAGCACCATCACGCCGTTGGTCGTGCCCTCCAGCGGCGGCAGCGAGACCTCACCGCCCGGGTACGCCGAGATCTCGCCGGGGTTGCGACAGATCGCCGTGAGCCAAGCTTTGGGGGCGCGGCCGAGAATCGACATCTCGACATCCGTGCCGGCCGGCGACGTGACGCGGACGCGATCCGCGCCGCGCAGGCGGTCGGCCACGCGCTCAGCCGTCTTGCGGATCTCGTGGTGATCCGCCGTCATCGCGCCGTGCGTCCATGCATCGACCGTGGCAGGAGCGTTCATCGCGCCGCGGGTGCCGGCGGCCTTGGCCTCGCCGGTGGCGCGCGTGTGGTACAGGCTCCGCTTGGTGACGCTGACCACGACATCGGCGCCCGCCATCAGCGCGGCGACCGCAGACGACGGCTCGGCCCCCGAGTGCGCGCGCATCGGAATCCGCACGAGCGCGGCATCGGCGCCGGCGGCGAGCCCGGCGGCGTAGAGGGCATTGCCGATCTGGAGATCGGCGCCGTCATCGACTATGATGGCCAGCGACTCTCCCGCCTGCACGCCCATGTAGGAATCGATCACGCGCGTGGCGATCTCGTCCAGAGGAACCTCGTTCGCGGACTCAGGGGGATTGGGGGGAATCCTCGTTGCGTTCGGCATGTTTGATATCGTATCAAATGTGAGTCGGACTCAGACAGGGCTTTCGGTCAGCGCCCACGCGCTCGCCGCCGGCCACGCAGCGACCGGGCGCAGCTTCCGCCTGCACCGACCCCGCTCCGGCGTCTGCGGCAACGGCACGTGCGGACAGTGCGGCAGCGACCCTGCCACCGGCGACGCGCTGTGCTGCACGCCTGCTGGTGCGGTCTCGCCGCGACGGCACGATCCGCTGCGCCTCCTCGGACTACCCGCCGAGCGTCAGCTGCCGTGGTTCTGGGAGCGCCGACTGCTTCAGCCGCGGGCGTTGCGCGGGCGCTACCTCGGTGCGATCCGCCACCTCAGTTCCGCTCCAGGCCTACCGCCCGCCCCTTCCATCCCGGCACCGGTGCGTCGCATCGTCGAGGTGTCGACGCTCCACGTCGGTACTGCCCGACACGCCGACGCGGATGCCATGGTCGTCGACGCCGCGGAGGGATCCACGGCATTCGGGATCTACGCGGACGGCGTCATTGCGGTCACCGCCCCCGGCGAACTGCTCGAGGTGCGCTGTGATCGTCTCGTGCTCGCCACGGGAGCGCATCTGCGCCTGCCGCCGATCCTCGGCAACGACCTGCCCGGCGTGATGCACCTCGACGCCCTCGAGCGCTATCTCGAGCAGGGCGCGGACCTGCACGGCACGCGGGTCGCCGTGATTGCGACGCCGGAACGCCACGCTGCCGTGACCGCGTCCCTCGGCCGCCGATGCTCAGTCGTGCACCTCGGTGCCGAACTGCCAGAGCGCATCGTCGGACGGAGCAACGTGGAAGCGATCGACCTCGGCGGTGAGGCGATCGCGTGCGATGTCGTGGCGCTTGCCCTCGACCAGCCGGCCATCGAGCTCGCACTGCTGGCGGGCTCTCGCGGCGTGCTCGGGCCCGGAGCGCTTCCCGTCGTGCTCCCTGATGAGCTGCCCGACTGGATCGAGTTGCGCGGGCGCGCTGCCGCACGCGCAGTGCTCCCCGGATGCACGGCCAACCGTGACGCCTTCGCCTGCACCTGCGAGGACGTCCGCCTCCGCGACCTCGAGGCCGCAGTCGCCAGCGGCCTACGCGACGTTGAGCTCGTCAAGCGCCGCACCGGTGCGATGACGGGCGCGTGCCAGGGCAAGCTCTGCCAGGGCACGGTGCTGACGGCGCTGCGCGACCTCGGCGTCGAGCCGCGCCCCCTCACACCCCGCCCCTTCGCCCGACTCACCCGCCTCGCCGACCTTGCCTGCGGTCATGACGGCTAAACACATCGTCATCGTCGGCGCCGGTATCGCCGGACTGATCGCCGCGCTTGAGGCGCGCGCCGCCGGCTGCCACGTCACCGTGCTGGAGCGCGGCTACCCCGGCGGCGGCAACTCCGGGCGCAACGTCGGTCGCATTCGCCGCATGCAGCTGACCGAGGAGCTGACCCGCATCTCGATCGCCGCCAGCGACTACTGGCAGCGCATCGACGCGCTGCTCGGAGGCCGCAACCCGCTGCTGTTTCCCACCACCTACGCGCTGGTTCTATACGGCGAGGATGAGGCAGCGCACCTCGGAGCGCTGGTACCCATGTGGCGCGACACGGGCATCGATGCGCGTCTGCACGACAGCGCGACGACGCTCGCCCGCGTGCCCGTCCTGCAGAGAGGCGAGCGACCCGTCGGCTCGGTCCTGTCCTCGGCGCACCTCGTGCATCACGACGCGGCCGTCCATGGCGCATACCTCGCTGCGCAGGAACGCGGTATCGACGTGCGGCTCGGCGTCGAGGTGCTCGGCTTCGAGGTGGCCGGCGGCGCCGTCGTGGCCGTCGAGACGACCGCGGGACGCATCGAGGCCGATGCCGTCATCAACGCCGCCGATGCCAAGGCCCGTGGACTGGCTGAGACCGCGGGCGTGCATGTCCCAACCCATCCGATGCGCCGTGAGGCGCTCGTCACGCACTCGATCAAGCCGATCATGGATCAGGCCGTCACGTTCTACCGGCCGTTCGAGGGGTGGTTCAACCAGACGCTGCGTGGCGAGATCGTGGCGGGCGTGACCGACCCGGATGAGCCGGCCGGCTACAACCACGAATCGAGCCTGCAGTTCGCCACGCGCACCGCCTCGCTGCTCGCGCTCAAGGCGCCGTCGCTGCTCGGTCTGCATGCGGTGCGGCAGTGGGCCGGCACGTACGAGTACACGCCGGACCGCAGCCCGATCGTCGGAGCCTACTCGGGCGTCGAAGGGCTCTATGGCCTGCACGGGTGGTCAGGGCGCGGCATGCTGCTGGCGCCCGTCAGCGCCGCGCTCCTCGTGCGCGAGATCATGACTGGCACCCGTGATCCCCTGATGCTGCCGTTCGCACCGCAGCGATTCGATGGCGTCGAGGACGACGTCGGTCCGCAGGTCGACTACTACGGCGGCTACTCGTCGGCGGAGGCGGCATCGTGAGCGGGCGTCGTGCTGCGCGCCACGAGGCCGCTCCACGTGCGCACCGTCGCCTCACGGTGGACGATCATCGCATCACGAGCCGAGGCCGCATCGCCCGCGGTCGCAGCCTCGAGCAGGATCCGATGCTCCCCCTGCGCGCGTTCCATGCGTCCCGGCTCCTCGCCGAACAGGCTGCGCTGACGTCGCGCGAGCCACGCGCTGTCCCAGAGCCCGCCGATCAGATCGGCCAACGCGGTCGTCGCGCCCGATTCGAGCGCCTCATGAAAATCGCGATTGGCACGACTGAAGGCCCCGGAGTCATTCGCGGCGACCGCAGCATCCAGTGCGGCGTAGGCCGCCTCCGCAGCCGCCCGCGCCTCGGGCGACAGGTGCGGAACGGACTGCTCCACGGCGAGCGCCTCGAGCCACATCCGCGCGGACACGCGATCGAGCACGTCCGCCAGCGAGATCTCGGTTACCGTCGCTCCGCGATGATCCTGAATCTCGACCATGCCGTCGCGCTGCAGCATGCGCAGCGCCTCACGGACCGGCATCTCGCTGAGGCCGAGCTCGTCACCGAGCTCGCGCAGGCGCAGGCGCGTACCGGGCTCCAGACGTCCATCGGCGATCCGCGCGCGGATCTCCTCGTAGGCGTAGGCGCTCTTGACAGTGGGGGCCGAGGCCATCGACCCCAGCATAGTGATTCGATATCCGATCAAAACGGAGGGACGACATGAGCATCGAGAAGATCGCAATCGTCGGCGGCGGCATCGTCGGCACCGCGTGCGCGTACTACCTCGCCCGCGAGGGAAAGCAGGTGACCCTGTTCGAGGAGACCGTCGTCGCGCACGGCGCGTCAGGACGCAATCCCGGCTTCGTCTGGCTGCACACCCGCAACCCCGGCTTCGGCCGCGAGGTGAGCCTCGCTGGGCGTGAGCTGTACGACACGCTCAAGGAGGAGCTGCCGCTCGACTTCGAGTTCCGCGCCAGCGGCGGCATCATCTTCTACACCACCGAGCAGCAGGGCGAGATCGTCCGCGAGTTCGTCTCCACCGTCCAGGCCGATGGCTATCCGATGGAGCACATCGACGGCGCCGAGGTGCGGCGCATGGTGCAGCCGATCCGCCAGGACGTGCTCGGCGCCTCGTACTGCCCCGCCGACGCATGCATCAACACGCCGCTGCTCGTGCGCTCGCTGGCTGAGGGCGCACGGCAGGCCGGTGCAGACATCCGCGAAGGCGTCGCCGTGCACGGCATCATCCAGGAGGGCGACCGCGTCGTCGGCGTCGAGACCGCGGAGGGGCACTTCGAGGCCGACGCCGTGGTGCTCGGCGCAGGCGCCTGGGCGAGGAAGCTCGCCGCGACCGTCGGCATCCAGCTCGGCGTCGGCGGCGAGCGGCTGCAGGTTGCGGCGACGGTGCCCGTGCCCGAGATCAAGGTGGAGCCGCTCGTCTACGGCCCGCTCGTCACCAAGCAGTACCGCCTGTTCCGCGACCTGCCGAGCTGGAATGCCGAGCACTTCACGGAGCCGTATGAGGACGAGGCCAACATCGAGGTGCTCGAGCTCATGTCGCAGCGCAAGAACGGCGAGATCCTGATGGGCTGCGCCATGGACTATCCGGACGAGATCGACCTCCGCCCCACGGTCGAGGGCCTCGCCCGATCCCTGCAGTCGATCGTTCAGGACTTCCCGGGTCTCTGCGACATCGCAGTCGATCGGGTCTGGGCCGGCGTGCTCCCCTTCACCAGCGACACGGCGCCGATCATCGACGAGCCGATCCCCGGACTCTTCCTCGGCGCCGGCCACGTGTACGGCAACGCCGCCGGGCCGATGACGGGCAAGCTGATCACCTCGCTGATCATGGGGCGCGAGCCCGAGCTCGACCTCACCGAAGTGCGCTTCGACCGCGCCCTCGAGATGCCCGGATCTGGCGTCGCCGTGCGCTGGTAGGTCGCCTGACGGCGGGCGGATCCTAGCGGGCCGCCCGCCAGTCGAGCAGCGTCTTGAGCCCGTCAAGCGGCCACTCGGGACCGGACGCGCCGTAGATGAAGAACGTCGCGCCGGCCGCGATGTACTCCTGCAGCTTCGCGTCGAGCTCCGCCGGATCGCGCGGGATCTCCTCGTCGTTGAGCATGATGCTGCGCTCGATGTCGGCGGGGTTGCGGCCGACGGTGGCGCAGTGCGCATCGAGCACCTCACACTTGTGGCGGATCTCGTCGGCCGAGCCGAAGCCATGCCAGATGTCGGCGTGCTGCGCGACGAGCTTCAGCATGACCTTCTCGCCACCGCCGCCGATCATGATCGGGATCTTGCCCCGCACCGGCGGCGGGTTGCCGATCGCCATGCGGTCCTTGACGACCGGGATCGCATCGCGGAACGCGTGCAGGCGGGTGATCGCCGTGCCGAACTCGTAGCCGAACTCGGTGTAGTCCTTCTCGAACCAGCCCGAGCCGATGCCAAGCGTCAGGCGACCGTTCGAGATGTGGTCGACGGTGCGCGCCATGTCGGCGAGCAGGTTCGGGTTGCGGTACGACATGCACGTCACGAGCGCACCGACCTCGACACGGCTCGTCGCCTCGGCGAGCGCCGCGATCAGCGTCCAGCACTCGAAGTGCGGGCCGTCCGGATCGTCGTACAGCGGGTAGAAGTGATCCCAGTTGTAGATCGCGTCGACGCCCAGCTCCTCGGCCTCGATCCACGACGCGCGCATGGCGTCATAGGAGCCGTGCTGCGGTCGTGCCTGGTATCCAATGCGAATCGCTCGTGCCATATCTCAGCCCATCCAGTGTTCGGTGGTGACGTCCATCTCGATCTGCACGCGCGTCTCGCCCTCACGACGGAACGGGTACGGCTTGCCGAGGTACTTCATGGAGAGATCGTCGATGCCCTGGTCGCCGCCCTCTTCCGTCATGGAGACGGTGCCGCGCAGCTCGGCGTAGCGGTAGCCGTTGTCGGGATCGAGGAGGAGGACCGTGACGCGCGGATCGGCCTCCATGTTGCGGTGCTTCGCCCGCCCCGCTGCGGTGTTGAAGACGACCTTGTCGCCCTCCACGTGGAGCCACACCACGGTGACCTGCGGATGCCCGTCGGGTCCGATGGTGGCGAGGCTGGCGAAGATCGGCTGCTCGAGCAGCGCGCGGGAGTCGTCGGAGATCGGCATGCCCAACAGCCTAGTCGGGCAGGGCGTCGATCAAGTTCGGAATGGGGTCAGACCCCTTTCCGAACTTGGC
>JBPCSK010000143.1:0-5803 GCA_051007275.1 Gaiellales bacterium
TGGCAATGGCGTCCGCTTTATTCCACATGTCGCGTGACGGCTGCACCGGAGTCCGTCAGAATGAGGCAATGCAGCGTCGCCTTCGATTCATCCCCGTTCTGGTTCTCATCGCCTTCGCCGCGGGGCTCGCCGCGTGCGGCGGCTCCGACCTCGCCTCCGACCCGGGCAAGGTCCTCGCCAGCGCGAAGCTGCCGCCGGCCGGACCCAACGCCTCGACGTTCTCGGCAGAGTTCGTCCCGGCTGCCGATGCCACGTCGCCGGGTGCCGACAGCGGTGCCCTCGGTGGCATCGCCGGGCTGCTCGGCGGTCCGATCACGATCGAGGCCACCACGCAGGGCGATGCCGCGACGGGGCTGACGGCCGACGCCAAGATCACGGCCGGCCCGCTCGACGTGCCCGTCTCGGTGCGCGAGAACGCCGATGACACCTGGGTCCAGGTGGGCGGCACGTGGTACGCCCTCGGTCAGCCGCTCGGCGTCGACTTCGGCGCCATCGGCAAGCAGCTGGGGAACGTCTCGAAGCTGATCCGCGACCCCAAGGCCGTCGCCGTCGAGAAGGTCGGCGACGTCGAATGCGATCGGATCAGCGGCAAGCTCGACCCGGGCGCGGACCTGACGGATCAGCTCGGCAATCTCGCCGAGAATCTGCCGATCGATCTGGGCGCACTCGCCAAGGGCGACGCCGACGTGAGCGTGTGGGTCGGCCGTTCGGACGGGCTCATCCATCGCGTGCAGCTGAGCACGGCGCCGTCGGGCGATGTCGCCAAGAGCGGGGGGCTGACGGTAGATCTGAGCGTCGTGGCCGCCGACCCGGTCACCGTCGAGGCGCCCGCCGATGCGAAGCCGATCACCGACCTGCTGACCGGCGCGCTCGGCAATGGTTCGGGCCTCGGCGATCTCGGCGGTCTGCTGGGCGGTCTCGACCTCGGCAAGCTGCTCGGCGGCAACGGTCTCGGTGATCTCCTGGGCGGTGCCACGACCGGATCGAACGCGTGAGCGAGACCGTCGTCGCGTGCGTGCAGATGCACGCGGACCGGCCGGTCGCCGACAACATCGCGGTGGCGGAGCGGCTCGTGGCGCGCGCCGCTGCGCGTGGCGCGGAGGTCATCTCCCTCCCCGAGCGCTGGAACGGCACCGGCACGGACGATGTGATGATCGCCGCCGCCGAGTCGCTCGAGGGAGAGAGCGCACAGGCGATGGCGGCGTGGGCGAAGCAGCACGGCGTCTGGCTGCACGGCGGCTCGATCGGCGAGAACACCGAGCCCGGCGTACGCGCGAGCAATACCACGCTCGTGTTCGACCCTGAGGGCAACCGCGTCTCGACCTATCGCAAGATCCACATGTTCGATATCGATGTCGAGGGGGCGGAGGCGCGCGAGTCGGCCGCCAACAAGCCGGGTGACCAGCTGGTGCTGAGCGACCTCGCCGGCTGGCCGGTGGGCCTGACCATCTGCTACGACCTGCGCTTCCCGGAGCAGTACCGCGAGCTGGCGCTGGCCGGCGCGGAGGCCTTCATGGTCCCTGCGGGCTTCACGATGGCGACGGGACGCGACCACTGGGAGGTGCTGCTGCGCGCGCGGGCGATCGAGAACGCCGCCTACGTGATCGCCGCCAATCAGCACGGCTTCTGGGCCGGCAGCGCCCGGTACGCGCGCTCGATGATCATCGACCCGTGGGGTGTGGTGCTCGCGAACGCGGGCGACGGCGAGACCATCTGCGTGGCCGCGATCGACCGCAAGCGCGTGGCCGAGGTGCGCCGCCTGATCCCGGTCTTCGGCGCGCGGCGCCCGGAGGCGTATCGCATCCCGTAGTCGCGGACGCAAGCCCTGCGCCAGCAGGGTTCCCATGTGAGGATCCTGACCCTACACTTGTGGCATGGGCACGACCTCGGGGCCCGAGCGTGGCGGACGAGTTGACCCTCCCTGGAGGGTGTGGAAGTGTGCGGCGCTGATCGCCCTCCTTGCTGCTGCGGGCCCCGCACTGCGCCCGTCCTCGGCGGGTGCGGCGGCGTGCGCGCCCGTGGCGACAGCTCCAGCTGCCTCAACCGACACGGTGCTCACCTTTTCGACGGTCGGTACGTGCACGTGGTCGGTGCCCACCGGCCTGACGACCGTGCAATTGCTCGTGGTTGCGGGCGGAGGCGGGGGTGGCGTCAACGGCGGTGGCGGCGGCGGTGGTGGCGGCATGCGGGAGCAAGCCGCGTTCGAGGTCACACCCGGCGCCACGGTGTCGATCACCGTCGGCGCGGGTGGCAACGGTGAGCGGTATACCGACGACTATGGCGTGATCGACTTCAATCAGGCGCTGCGTCGAGTCGACGCGACGAACGGCGGCGATTCGGCGTTCGGCACGTTCATCAGTCTCGGCGGCGGTCGAGGCGCGGGTCGCTCCGCCGCAGGCTCCGGCGGTTCCGGCGGCGGCGCTTCGACATGGTCGACTCCGACCACGGGTGGGGCAGGCACGGCGGGGCAGGGATTTGCCGGCATCGGTCCGACCAATGCGCCGCTGCGGTATGGCGGGGGCGGGGGCGGGGCAGGTGCTGCGGCCACGAACAATGTGGGCGGTGACGGGCGGGCGAGTTCGATTATCGGCTCAGCGACGTACTACGGCGGGGGCGGCGGATTCGGCATGTTCGGCGACAGCGGATCCCAGAGTGCCGCCGGCGGCATCGGCGGTGGCGGACACGGCGGTACGCCGGCGACGGCGGGAGCCGATGGCTTCGGCGGTGGTGGTGGCGGCGGTGGCCAGTGGGATCCGCCGAGTGGTCCGAGCAACGGCAGCAACGGTGCGCGGGGCGGCTCCGGCGTCGTGGTCGTGCGCTACGCGAGGCTGCTGGCAGATCCGCCGTCGCCGGTCGAGCTGGGGTTCGCGCCCGGGCGGGGATCGCTGCTCGCAACGTGGGGCGCGTCGGTCGAGTACGGGCGCCCGGTGGTGGAATACGAGACCGAGCTCGAAGGAGTGGCGACGACGTGCCTCTTCACCGTCCGGGTCGGGTGGTCGCGCGAGTGCTCGTTCGAAATTCCTGCATACGACGCGCCGTACCGGGCGCGTACGCGCGCTCGGACCGTCGGCGGCTGGAGTGCGTGGTCGACGTGGTCGAGCCCGTTCACGCCTCTCGACGTGCCACGCTGGTCAGGGCGCGGCAAAGACGCAGAGCCGGGAGATGGTCGCATCACGTTCGCGTGGGACGCATTCGTCGAGCGCGGGAGACCCGTCTCGCGGTTTGACGTGACGGTGCAGCCTGGGGGGCGCACGTGCTCGTGGGTGGCGGGCGACGGTCCCCTCACCTGCATCGTCTCCGGGCTCACGAACGGGGTTGAGTACACGGCGGACGTGGCGGCGACCAACGCGGTAGGCACGAGCGCCCGCGCTCCCGCAGGGCGTGCGACGCCGTTCGGCCTGCCACGTCCGCCGACGCGCATCGCGCTGTACTGGGGTTGGCTCGACGACAGTGGCGTCTACGCCGCCTGGTCGGGTACGGATCCGAACGGTCGGGTGGTCACGCGATACGAGGGGCGGCTCGAGCCCGGCGGCGCCACGTGCGCCAGTACCGGCCAGTCGTGCCACGTGCCGATCATCACGTTTGGCGAAGGCGTGCAGTACCGGATGCGGGTGCGGGTGCAGAACGACGCGGGCTGGAGCGACTGGTCGGCGCCGGGCCCCCCGCCGGCGCCCCCCCCCCCGCCGGCGCAGCCGCGTTTCATCGACGTTATCCCCGGCGCGGGCCGCCTGCACCTCTCGTGGACATCTCCCGACGCGCGTGGGCGTCCCCTGGTCGACTACGAGGCATGCGTGTATCCGGTGCAGGCGATCCGTGGCAGCGTCGACTCGTGGCAGGATCGCTGCATCGTCGGGTACGGCGCCAAGACCTGCACGGTCGCGGCGTCGGCAACAGTCCTCGGCTGCACCATCACGGGCCTCTGGAACGGGGCTAACTACCGTTCGATCGTTCGGGCACGCAATGCCCTTGGCTGGGGGATGCCCCGGTTCAGCGGGACGGCGGATTCCGGGGCGTCGGAATTCGCGATGCCAACGGTGTCGCCGCGCTACAACGCGACGCCCACTGGTCGAGCGAAGGTACGAGTCTCGTGCACCGCGAAGGTCGTCTGCGGTGTACGCGTGCGCCTGACGTTCCCGGTGGCGCCGTACGAAGCCGTCGGCGAGTGGGGCGACATCGAGCCACTGTCGACGGTCGACCTGCAGGTCGACCTGCCCGCCGATATCCGCCGGCGTCTCGCCGAGGGTGATGACTTCATCGTCCGTGTATCGGTGGAGCAGCGTGGCGGCGCGTCGACGTGGCCGCAGGTGCTACCGCTCACTGCTCCGCCCGCCGATCAGGTCGGTCCCGTGACGTTGGTCAATCGCACGCCGACGCGGGAGTTCACTGCCGTGGCGGACTGTGATGGCGACGGGATCAGCCGCTGCTCGGGCACGGTGGTGCTTGTGCCGCAGTCCGGGGTGCGCGCTGGGCGGGTGCTCGGCCGTGCGTCGTTCTCAGCTGCGGCGGGCGAGCGGATGACGATCCGCGTACGGCTCGGCGGCGCGGCGCGGCGCCTACTCACCCGGTCCGGAACGCTCGTCGTTCGGCCGATCTTCGTGATGCATGGCGGAACGATGGCGCCACGCGCTCCGGTGGTTCGCTTCTATGCGCTGGCGCCCACGACCTTCCTTGCCCGTGCGGAGCGGATCGACGTGCTCGCCGCACGCAGCATGCTGCTGCGCGTGGTGCGTTCTGCGTCGCAACAGCGCCGTGCGTGGCCAGATGCGGCGTCGCTGCTGGAGCGAGCCGTGCTGCCGAGCCAGCATGAGGCGCTGCGGGAAGCGATCGGGCTGAAGGGATCGACGGCGCCGCTGCGGCGAGCACGCTTCCTGCTCGTCCGTGCATCGCGAGCGCAGATCGCTGCAACACGTGGGTATGTGGCCTGGCTGCGTGCTGACGAGGTCGCCGGCCTCCGCGCCGCGACCGCCGCTGACCGCCGCGCGCGTTGGGATCGGCGCGAGGCTCTGCGAGTCGCCAGGGCCGAACGAGCCGCACTAGGCTGAGTTCATGAGACGCCCCCGCGGCATCGTGTTCGACATGGAGGGGGTCCTGCACGTGGGGTACGAGCCGCTGCCGGGTGCAGCCGAGACGATCGCGGCGCTCGATGCCGCCGGCGTGCCGCACGTGATCCTGACCAACACGACGTCGAAGACCCGGGCGGAGATCGCCGCGCGTCTCGGCCGCGTGGGCATGGCATATCCGGTCGAGCGCATCGTCACTGCCGCTTCCGCCACGGTCGCCTTCCTGCAGCGTCGTCATCCTGACAAGCGGATCCTGCTGCTCGCAGAACCCGGCGCGTTCGCCGAGATGGCGGCCTGCGGCGGACTGCAGCTCGTTGAGGATTGGCGCGAGGCGGAGGTGGTCTGCCTCGGCGGCCCGGACGCATCGATCACCTACGACCACCTGCAGGGGGCCTTCCGCGCGTTGATGGAGGGTGCCGCCTTCGTCGCGATGCAGCGCAATCGCTGGTGGCCCACGCCGGACGGGCCGGGGCTCGACGCCGGCGTCTTCGTGAAGGGCCTCGAGTACGCGAGCGGGCGTCGCGCAACCGTGATCGGCAAGCCGGCCGCTGGCGCGTACCGCGCCGCGCTGGCGGTGCTCGGCGTCAAGTCCAGCGACGCGATGATGGTCGGCGATGATCCCGTCGCAGACCTCGCCACCGCCCACCGCATCGGCATGCGCACGTGCCTCGTGCGGAGCGGCAAGGGCAGCACGTTCGCGACGCCATGGCCGACCGCCGATCTCGACCTGCCCGGCGTCGGCG
>JBPCSK010000144.1:0-2438 GCA_051007275.1 Gaiellales bacterium
CGCCGGTACCGAGTTCGGACCAGAGGTTCTTCTCCTGTCGGTCCATGTTGTTGGCGATCACGCTGTTGGCTGCGTCGAGGATCGTCTGCGTCGAGCGGTAGTTCTGCTCAAGCCGGATCGTGCGGGCGTTGGGGAAATCCTGCTCGAAGTCGAGGATGTTGCGGATGTCGGCACCGCGCCACGAGTAGATCGACTGGTCGCTGTCGCCGACGACCATGATGCTGTTGTGCGCGGCGGCGAGCGAGCGGATCAGGCGGTACTGCGCGTGGTTCGTGTCCTGGTACTCGTCGACGAGGATGTGGCGGAACGCGCGCTGCCACTTGTCTCGTGACTCGGGGATCTGCTCCAGCAGGTGCGCCGTGTGCACGAGGAGATCGTCGAAGTCCATCGCGCCGGCCTCGAGGAGCCGCGCCTGATAGCGCGCGTAGACCTCGCCGACGAGGGTGTCGAAGTAGCCGTCGTTCTCATCGATGAACTGCTGGGGCGACAGCAGCTGGTTCTTGGCCGAGCTGATGCGCGCGTGCACGCCGCGGGCGGGATACCGCTTGGCGTCCTTGCCGAGATCGTCCTCGATGATCGAGCGCACGAGCCGCACCTGATCCGACGAGTCGTAGATCGAGAACGACGGTCGAAAGCCGATGCGCGTGGCGTCGGCGCGCAGGATGCGGGCACAGGCCGCGTGGAAGGTCATCACCCACATGCCGGTGGCGTATCGCCCGAGCAGGCCGTTGACGCGCTCGGCCATCTCGCCGGCCGCCTTGTTGGTGAACGTGATCGCCAGGATCGAGGACGGCTGGGCGCCGCGCTGCTCGACCAGATGCGCGATGCGATGCGTGAGCACGCGGGTCTTGCCCGAACCGGCGCCGGCGACGACCAGCAGCGGCCCCGGCTCGGCCTGGACGGCGTCCAGCTGTGCGGGATTGAGACCGGCGAGAGGGTCGTCCGACATATCGTTCCAACGTAGCAGCCGACCTCCGTCGCGCAGCCGCCGTCACCGCGCCCGCAGCTCGATGGTTTGGGACAGCAGTCGGCCTACGCGGGCGCGCACCGCGTAGGTGCCAACCGCGGGCAGGCGGACGGGCGTCGCGAACGTCCCCTTCACGCTGATCGGCACCTGCGCGACCAGCCGCCATGCGCGCCCGACGCGTGCCTCGATCCGCACCCGGGTGCCGCTCACGCCACTCGCGCTCCCGATCAGCCGCACCTGCGCTCCCACTCGAACCCGTCGGGCCGACGAGTGGAGCGCCAGCGTTGCGCTGGTTGCTCGGGCGGGTGGCACGGACTCGGGCACGGGTGCGCTGTCCGCGGCGGTGACCACAGCCTCGACCGCCGGTGCGATGATCGGAGCAGGCTGCGGCAGGACGGTGATCGGGATGGCGAAGGTCCAGGCTCGAACGGTGCGATTGCCGCTGCGATCCCCTGCCGTCACGCGCACGCTGTGTTCCCCCTCGCTCCACGGGCGCGTCGGGACGTACGTGATCGCTCCGGCCACGCCGACGTCTGCTGCGCCGGTCACGTCGATGCCGTCGACCGCCAGGCGCCAGCCGTCGACCGCCAGTCCCGCACCGGTGTCGGAGGCCCGCGCCAGCACGGCGGCCGTCGGTGCGGCGATGCCCTGCGGCTCGAGCGTGTCGATCGTCGGTGGCGTCGTGTCCGCGACGCCGAAGAGCTCGCTGCCCGTGGCGGTGTTGCCCGCCACGTCGCTGATCTCCCAGGCGAGTCGATGCGTGCCGTCTGCCAGCGCGCTCGAGGGACGCACCTGCAGTCCGGAGATCAGCTTGGTCTGCAGCGCGGGCTGACCATCGATCGTGACGGTTGTGTGGTCAACCCCGCTGGTCGCGTCCGTGATCGCCAACGTCGCCACGGGAATCCGAGCCTCCGGGTCGGTCGGCGCCGCGTACTCCACCACGGGCGGCGTGTTGTCGATACGCACTACGCCAGAGAGGGGAACGCTGCGATTGCCCGCCGCGCCCGCATCGACTGCGGTGAGGGTGGTTCCGAAGACGCCGTCCCCGACCAGTGTCGAATCGACGCACACGCTGCCGTCGAATGCCAGAGGCCGCGGCTGGAGCCGTGTCCCGACGCCCGCAGCTGCGGATCCCTGAACGCCTCCCACCGCGAATTCCACGCGATCGATGCCGAGACCGGCGTCGCGCGCCGTGAATGCACCGCACAGCGCCCCGCGCTGCCAGCTGCCGGTTCCCGGATCAGACGCAGCCCATGCGACGTTCGGCGGTGTGATGTCGCGCACCGTCAGGTCCACGGACGAGATGGCGACCTGGTTCTCCGTGTCGGTTCGGACCGCGCGGGCCGGCACGGCGCCGTCGGCGGTGAGCGTGACCGCGACTGCCGTGGAGCCGCGTCCCGTGTTGATCGTGGTCGTCACGCCTGCGGCGGAGCGAAGCCGCTGACCGTCCAGCCATCGCCCTCCCACGCGG
>JBPCSK010000145.1:0-3564 GCA_051007275.1 Gaiellales bacterium
CACCGGTATCGGTCGCCGTCGTCGGCGCCGTGACCGCGGTGTCCGTTGTGTCCTCGCCGTTGCTCGGTTCGCGCAAGGCGACCCACGCGAGGCCGACGCCGATCACGATCAGCACGATCGCGGCGATCGCCAGCAAGGTGGTCGAGCGGGAGGAGAGCGCCGACACGCCACCCGGCGGCGGCGGAATCTCATCGACCAGCAGCCGCTCGCCGCACTCGAGGCAGTAGCGCTGGTCCGCACGCACGGGCGACAGGCACGCGGGGCAGCGCGCCACGTCGGCGCCGGGCAGCGGTGCCTCGAAGACGGGCTCGCCGACCACGGGCATGTCGGTCGTGGGCTGCTCGGGCTCGCTCATGCCGTCGGCGTCCCGCAGTACGCGCAGAAGTTGGCATCGGCCGGGATTGCGGCGCTGCAGCTCCCACACTTCTTGGCCGTCATCGCGACGGTACCGGCCGGCAGGGACTGGCGCGCGCCCGCGGCCTGCACGGTCAGCTGTCCGTCGATCTCCCGTGCGCGCTGCTCGACGGCCACGGCCTCGGCGGCGCGCAGGCGCAGCAGGTGGAAGTTGAATTGATCGCGGCGAGCCATCTCGATCAGCAGGCCGCCGAGATCGCCGCGCAGCTCCTGATAGCGACGGGCAAGCGTGGCGTGTTCCTTGCGCATGTCGCCGATCGCCTTGCGCGTCTCCGCTGGCGCAGCGCCGGACTGCGCAATGGCGTTGCCCGACGCGTCGCGAACCTCGCTCGCCGTGACGGTGACGACAACGTCACCCGACGGGCCGGGGCCCTGCGCAGACAGGCGGGCGCGGTCGGAAAAGCCTCCCATTACGGGCGGAGTATACGGGGAGCGGACCGGAGACCCTGTTCCACGTTGGATAACAGCGGTGCAGCACGGACGGCAGCACGTGGTCGCAGAGTGCGGCAGGATTCACGGGTCAGCGAGATCGGAGGCGTCGTGGCTCAGACAGTCGGAGTGATCGGACTCGGAACGATGGGGGCGGGAATCGTCGAGGTGTGCCTCGTCGCCGGACACGACGTGATCGCCTACGACGGCTTCCCCGAAGCGCGCGAGAAGGGGCTGGATCGCGTCCGCAAGGCCTTCGCCCGCCGCGTCGAGAAGGGCACGATGGAACAGGTCGACGCCGACGCCGCGATCGCGCGGATGCGCGGTGCCGAGACGATCGCCGACCTGCGCGACGTGGACATCGTGATCGAGGCCGTCGCCGAGATCCCCGACGTCAAGCACGACCTCTTCCGCGAGCTCGGCGCGACGCTGCAGCCGAACGCCATCCTCGCGACGAACACCTCCGCGATCTCCGTGACGGGCATCGCCGAGGCCAGCGGCCGCCCCGAGCGTGTCGTCGGCCTCCACTTCTTCAATCCGGCACCCGTGATGAAGCTCGTCTATGTCGTGCGCACGACCCTCGTCGATCCGCAGGTCTACGCCGACGCGATCGAGTTCGCGGAGGGTCTCGACAAGGAGGCCGTGCCATGTCCCGACACGCCCGGGTTCCTCGTCAACCGCGTGCTCGTGCCGATGCTCAACGACGCCGTCCGCACGCTTGCCGAGACGGGTGCCGATCCGGTCGACCTCGACCGGGCGCTGAAGGCCGGCGCCGGCTGGCCGATGGGGCCGCTCGCGCTGATCGACCTGATCGGCGTGGACGTGCAGCTGCACGCCTGCGAGGCGATCGCCGCGGGTCTCGGCGACGAGCACTTCGCGCCGCACCCGCTGCTCGCACAGCTGGTCGAGGAGGGCAAGCTCGGCCGGAAGACCGGCGAGGGCTTTCACACCTACGAGTCGCGCTAGGCGCTGCGCGTATCAGCCTGTGCGACAGCTCAGTGCGTGCGAATGGGTCCGAATTGGCGGGCGTGGGCAGTGCGTACGAATGACGTACGCGGCGTAGCCGCGGGCGTCAGACGTGCGCACTGGGCACGTACGCCCTGGTCGGGATCAGCTGCGGGCGTACGTGCCACGTGCGCACGTCTGACGCCCGGCTTCGCCGTACGTCATTCGTACACACGTCGCGCGCCCGCCAGCCGCCTCAGTCGTCTCACAGGCTCATACGCGTGACAGCTGGGCGCTGCGGCACCCAGAGCGCGAATCCCGACGCATAATGCGTAGGTGCGCCGCATCGCCATCGCCCTGACCGCAGCTCTGGTTCTGGTCGTCGTGCCCGTGGCCGGCGCGAAGTCGTTCGAGGCCGCGACCATGTCCGGCGACCTGGTCTACCGCTCGTCCGTCGGTGGCGAATCGGCGCTGTCGATCGCGTACGTCGCGGCCAAGACGCAGATCATCACGCCGCGCGCGCTGAAGGGCATCGCGTGCCTCGACGGTGCCGAGCTCTACACGTGCGTGACGCTCAAGCGCGCCAAGCGGTCCGTCACGTGGACGGTCCTCAAGCCCGTCAAGCTGATGCACCAGCAGGCCGGCGATTACACCATCACGCTGCGCAAGGCCGGCGAGCTCCGCGACGTGTTCATCAGCGGCTGCGGCCAGGTGCGCGCGACCGGCACCGGCACCTACAGCGCCGATGGCGCCGCGCCGGTCTCGTACACTCCGGCGGACACCACGGTCGTCATCGACCTCAAGCCGTAAGGCGGGCACGTGGCAGAACGCATTCTGATCGTGGAAGACGAGGTCAACATCGCGACTCCGACGAAGACGTACCTCGAGCGGGACGGCTTCGACGTGACGCACGTCCTGAGTGGCGAGGAGGGACTGCGCGTGATGGAGGCGGACCCGCCGAACCTCGTGCTGCTCGACCTCAACCTGCCCGGTATCGACGGGCTCGAGGTGTGTCGACGCATCCGCGCCACATCCCAGGTGCCGATCATCATGCTCACCGCCCGCGACGACGACATCGACAAGATCGTCGGCCTCGAGGTCGGCGCCGACGACTACGTGACCAAGCCGTTCAACGTCCGCGAGCTCGTGGCGCGCGTGAAGGCGATCCTGCGCCGCGCACCCGCCACCGTGCAGCCGATCGGCGGCACGCTGAGCCACGGCACGATCACGATCGACCGCGGCCGCCACGAGGTGAAGCTCGATGGCGCGGAGGTGCAGCTCGCGCCGAAGGAGTTCGACCTGCTGTGGACGCTGCTCGAGGAGCGCGGCCACGTGCTGACGCGCGACCAGCTGCTCGAGCGCGTGTGGGGCTACACCTTCGCCGGCGACACCCGCACCGTCGACGTCCACGTGCGCCAGCTGCGCCGCAAGCTCGGCGAGGCGTGCCCGATCGTGACGGTCTGGGGCGTCGGGTACAAGGTCGGGGACGATGCTCCTGTTGCGTAGCCTGCGCGCGCGGCTGCTGATCATCGGCGTCGTGCCCGTGCTGGTGGCGCTGCTCGTCACCGCCGCGCTGACGGTGCGCTCGGTCGGCACGTTCTCCGACAAGCAGCGCGACGAGCGGCGCGCGCAGCAGGTGCGCGAGATGAAGCGCGCGGCGACGGGCCTGTCTCGGATCTATACGCGCTTCCTGCTGCCCGCGGCGATGGGACAGGCCAATGAGATGGTGGCCCCGAAGGACATGAACGTCACGATCGGCGGCGAGGCGTACTACGT
>JBPCSK010000146.1:0-3358 GCA_051007275.1 Gaiellales bacterium
GCCGTTCGCCGCTGCCGCACCCGGCAGCAGCGCGAGCAGCGCAGCTCCCGCAAGGACGAGCGACAGGAGCGTAATGAGGCGGCGCATGGAGATCGACCCTACCACGTCATTGAGGTAAGCCGAGAATCGCCGTAGCGTCAGCCGACGGCGACGCGCTCCACGTCGCCGATGGGCAGCTGCAGGAACCGCGTGCCCTCGGCGCGAAACGCCTCGACGTCGCCCGTGGCGAGGAAGCGATACACGCCGCGATGATCGTCGCTGCGCTGCCAGCCCTTGCGTGCGAGCGTCTCGCTGATCTCCTCGGCGAGCTCCTCGGCGGCAGCGATCGTCTGGACGTCAGGTCCGAGCTCGCGCTGGAGCATGTGACGGACGAGCGGGTAATGGGTGCAGCCGAGGACGACGACGTCGACGCCGGCGTCGCGCAGCGGCGCGCATGCCTGCTGGACCAGCTCGAGCGTGCGCTCCGAGTACGGCTCGCCGCCTTGAATCGACTCGGCGAGGCCCGGGCACGCGACCTGCGTCACCTCGATGCCCGCGTCGAGATCATGTATCGCCTCGACGTACCGCCCGCTGCCGACCGTGGCCTCCGTGGCGAGCACGCCGACCTTACGGACGCGCGTCGCCTGCACTGCGGCATGCGCCTCGGGCGTGATCACGCCGAGCACGGGCACGGGCGACTCCCGCTGCAGCACCGGCAGCGCCGCGGCAGTCGCGGAGTTGCACGCCACGACGATCAGCTTCGCGCCCTGCGCGACGAGGATCCCTGTCAGCTCCCGGCCGTACGAGATCAGCTCGTCCCGCGAGCGCGGGCCGTAGGGGAACCGCCCGGTGTCGCCGAGGTAGACGACGTCCTCATGCGGCAGGCGCACGAGCGTGGCGTGCAGGACGGTCAGACCACCCACGCCGGAGTCGAACATGCCGATCGGAGCGTCGGAGCGCATGCGCAAAGGGTACGCGGTACGGGGTACGGGACGGGCGGCGGCTACCCGGTTACGCTGGGCACGCCCGACGGCGCGACGTACTTCGGCAGCGTTGCGAAGCGGACGATGTGGCGCGTAACAGCACCGCGCGTGACATCGACCGTGATGCGCACGTGCAGCGCACCGGTGCGCAGCTTCGCCGTGGCACGCCGATTGAGCGGCACGGGCACGGCGACAAACCCTCGACCGCGCACGGTCGCCCGGAGCTGTCCCGCCGACACCCAGCGCGCCGCACGGGCGGTCTCCGCGTCAGGGATCTCGATGCCGACGTCGAGCACCTCGACCATCTGCTTCTGCGTCAGCGCGCTATTGCCGTTCGACGCGTACTCGGTCTGGATCACGAGATTCAACACGAAGCAGATGAGCGAGCGGTTGATAGTCGTCTGGACGGAGCTGGACATCGCAAGGCTTGCGGAATCGACAGGGCGCGGGCGCGGCATCCGGGTGGTCGTCGTCGGACAGCTGCCCGCAGCGAGATCGGCGACATCAGCGTCCGGCGCCCGGTCGCGCACCCACGAGATCCGCCGCGCGGTGACCGTCTTGCCCGAAGCCGTCCTGGCGGTGAGACGAAACCACCGCTCGGTAGGCCCGGCGGTCGGGAAGGGGCACGCGTGGTTGACCGAATGAAGGACCGTCTCCGACACCGGCAGGCTGAGGGGACCACCCGATCCCACCTGACACGACGCCGCGAGGTCAACGGTCGTCTCAGGCCCGTCCTTCGTGAAGGCCTGCGCCAGGGTGTAGCCCGTGATGGTCGACTCGTCGCACACCTTCGGGGTCTTCCACGTCACCTGCATGCGGTCGCCGTAGGTCCCAACGGTGACGATGCCGAAGCCCCAGCCAGAGCTCGCGCACGACGCAGCCGTCGTAGTCGATGCGCCTGCCGTCGCAGGCGTGACCGCGCTGCTCGCGCTCGACGCAGCACCCGTCCCGGCGCTGTTCATCGCCGTGACGCTAAAGGAGTATGCGGTGCCGTTCCTCAGGCCCGTCACGGTGCACGTCGTGGCCGGCGCCGTCGCGGTGCACGTCGCACCGCCAGGCGATGCCGTCACCGTGTAGGAGATGATCGCCGCGCCGCCGTCGCTCCCTGGCGCCGCCCACGAGACCGTGGCCTGGGCGTCACCAGCCGTCGCAGTCACCCCGCTGGGCGCACCCGGGGCGGTGGTCGCTCCGTTCAGCGTGAACGTGAGGATCTGCGAAGGGGCACCACCGCTGACGCTGCGGTGCACCTGCAGCGTGCCACCCGAAACGATCGTGAAGGTGCCCTGGTTCTTCTGCTGGCTCAGCGTGTCGTAGATCTTGCAGGCCGTGTTCGTTGTGCACGCGACACCGCCCATGGTCACCGACCCGGAGTCGTTGACGACCGAGATGTACGAGACCCCGTTGTCGTTGTAGCGGTCATTCTCAACCTGGAAGGTGTCGCCGGCCGCGCCCGTGAGCGAGCTGGGCGTGATGCCCCACGTCGGGTAGGAGGCGTAGTCCACGACCACGACGGGCGTGAGCGCGGTCGCCGATGCCGACGTGGCGAGGCCGAGCACGGCACCGAGCGCGAGCAGGAGGATGGCGAGGCGGGAGATCGAGCGGCGGGGGTCCATGGCGCGAGCCTAGTCGAACCGAGACGTTCCCGGGCATCAATGCCTCAGCGACGCGTCAGACGCGAGGCGTCAGCCGACGGCCACGTACTCGACGTCGGCGCTGAGCTAGCGCCGGAGCACGCGGCGAATCAGCGGGTGATGCGTATGGCCGCGGACGACGGTGACGATGCCCTCCTCGCGCAGCGGCACGTGGTCGGCGGACGAGCCGTGGTGGATCGGTTCCGCGATGGGCCGAAGGGGTCTGACCCCTTCGTCCCACCCGCAGCGAGGCGCGCTGGAACGGTAGGGGTGTGGGGGCACCGTTTGGCGTGACGCCCCCGCACCCCCTACCGTTCCGGCATGCCCAACCGCCCACGCGATCTCATCGGCTACGGCCGCACACCACCGCAGGCGAACTGGCCCGGCGGTGCGCGCGTCGCAGTCAGCTTCGTCCTCAACTACGAGGAGGGCGCCGAGCGCACGCCGCTCAACGGCGATCCCGTCAGCGAGACGTTCCTCCACGAGATCATGGGCGAGGCCCGTCCCACACGCGATTACGGCACGGAGACGATCTACGAGTTCGGCTCCAAGGTCGGCGTGTGGCGCGTGCTCGACGCGTTCGACGAGGTGCAGCTGCCGATGACGATGTTCGCCTGCGGCCAGGCGGTCGAGCTGAACCCGGCTCCCGTCACCGCGGCCGCCCAAGCCGGCCACGAGATCTGCAGCCACGGCTACCGCTGGTTCGACTACGCCGACGTGCCCGAGGGCGTCGAGCGGGAGCACATCCAGCGCACGATCCGCGCC
>JBPCSK010000147.1:0-8005 GCA_051007275.1 Gaiellales bacterium
GTTCAAGCGCCGCCGCGTCCGCGCGCAGCAGAAGCTCAATCGCGTCGAGCGCCATCTGGTCGAGGCGCGCACGCGCCAGGCCGAGATCCAGGGCCGTCTGCGCCCGCTGGCGCTGCAGGCCTCGGCCGCGGAGCGCGCAGCGCTGATGGAGGCCGAGCTCCTCGAGATCCGCCTGGAGCTCGTGCTGTCGGCGATGGCCGAGACCCGTCGAGATCGCGGCATCCGCCAGAACGAGCTCCGCGAGGCTCGCGCGCTGCAGGATCAGCTCGACGCCTCGGCTGCCGAGGTGGTCAAGCGCCGCGAGGCTGCTGAGGCCGCACTCGGCGCGCTCGTGAGCGAGCAGGAGTCCGCCTCGCGGCTCGTGCAGCGCCTCGACGCGGGCGTGGAGCGCCTCACCGATCGCGTCACGCAGCTCGAGGAGCGCCGCGAGGAGTTCGCGCACGACAGCGAGCGCCTTCGCATCCGCGCCAGCCGCCTGATCGACGAGGCCGCGGCCACCGCGACCGCGGCCGCCTCCGTGGAGCTGCAGGCAGAGCGCGAGCGCGCCGAGCTCGCCGCAGACCCCGACGACACGGGCATCGAGGATCGCTTCGCCGCCGCCACGCAGGCCTCGGAGGCCGCGCTCGGCGCGGTGCTGGAGGCCCGGCGTGCAGAGGCCGAGCACGAGGGACGTCTCGCGCGTGCGAACGCCGAGGCCACCGAGAATCGCGAGCGCGCTGCTGCCGCCACCGCGCGCCGCGAGGAGCTCGGCGAGGGCGTGGGGGAGCGTGAGGAGGCGCGTCGCGCCGCGCAGGTGCTGCTCGAGACGATCGAGGCGCACGTCGCCGGAGCGCGCGAGGCGCTGGCGGAGGCCGAGCGCGCCGAGCAGGAGGCGCGTGCCGCTGCCGACGAGGCGCGTCGGCACGAGGCCGACGTCCGCGGCGCGTCCGCGGCGGCCGATGCCAAGGCGCAGAGCTCCGAGGCGCGGCTCAAGGAGCTGAAGGATTCGATCGAGCGCGGCGACGGTCTCGACGGGGCGCTCGTGCGCCTGCGCGACCGCGGCGTGTCGCTCGTGACCGACCAGATTCGTCCCGACCAGGGCGTGGAGCGCGCGGTCGCCGCCGTGCTGTCGTGGCGCGCCACCGAGGCCGTCGCGCGCGCCGCCAGCGACGCCGTCGATCTGCTCGCCGACGACGCGCTCGAAGGCGCCGCCCTGCTGTGCCTCGACCGTCTGCCCAGCCGCCAGGCCGAGGGCCCCGGCGTCCCGCTCGCCTCGCGCGTCCAGACCTCGGGTGATGTGCCGAACGGGCTCTTCGACGGCGTGCTGCTCGTCGAGCGCTCCGAGGATCTCCTCGAGGTTCGTCGCGGCATCGGCGTGCTCGCCGACGGCCGCGGCTTCGACGCCGATAGCGGCATCGCGTTCCGCGCCGGCGACGCCGCGGGTCGCGCGCTGGCACGCAAGCGCGACCTCGCCGGTGTCGAGCAGCAGGTGCGCGACGACCAGGCCGCTCGCACCGCTGCCGCAGCGGCGCTCGCGGAGGCCACGCGTCAGCGCGAGTCGGTCGAGCAGGCCGAGGCCGTCACCCGCACCGCGGTCGCCACCGCGCGCGACAACCAGCTGCGGCTCGAGCGCGAGCTCGGCGAGGCGGGTCGCGAGGCCGACCGCCTGGCGCGCCTCGATGAGGCCACGGCAGAGCGCCTCCGCACCGCCAGCGAGGACGCCGAGACCTCCGCTGCGCGGGCGACCGCTGCGCAGACCGAGGTGGTGGCGCTCGAGAGCGGCCTCGCCGCCCTGCGCGAGCGCGTCGCCGAGCGCACGGCCGAGCACGAGGCCGCCGAGGCCGTACGCGTCGGCCTGCAGACCGAGGTCGCCGACCGTCGTGGCCGTCGCGCCGCCTCCGAGTAGCGCGCCGAGCGCGCCCGGGTCGAGGGCGCGCGTCTGCGCACGCTGGCCACCGAGCAGGAGCGGCAGGCCGAGCTCGCCCAGAATGGCGCCGCGGCGCTCACCGCCGTCGTCGGCAAGCTGCCCGCGATCCTCGAGACGATCCGCGCTGCGCTCGTCACCGCCGAGCGCTTCCGTGAGCCGGCCCGAGCCCAGACGCAGGCCGGCGAGGCACGTGTCACCGAGCTCGGTGCCGAGCTGCGCTCCTGCGCCGACGACGACGCCCGTCTGGGCGCCGAGCGTCGTGACGCGGCCGGCAAGGTCGCCGCGCTGGGCGTGGAGCTCGAGCGCTGCGAGGAGCGCCTCACCGACCTCAGCGCCCGCCGTCGCGAGCTGATCGATCAGCAGGGCGAGGGAGCCAAGGACGTCGTCGACATGTCTGAGCCGCTCCCCGAGGACGAGCGCACGACGCGCGAGGGCAAGGTCGAGCGCCTCGAGCGCCGCATCGTGCAGCTCGGCGCCGTCAATCCGCTCGCCAAGGAGGCGTACGAGGAGGCCAAGCAGGAGGCCGACGACATCACGGAGCAGATCACGGACCTCGAGAAGTCCGTCGCCGAGCTGCGCAAGCTCGTCCGCGAGCTCGGTGCCGAGATCCGCAATCGCTTCGAGAGCACGTACCAGACGGTCGAGGCGGGCTTCGCGGAGGTCATGGAGACGCTGTTCCCCGGCGGTTCCGGTCGCCTCAAGCTCGTCGAGCCGTCGGAGCTGGTCGACCTTGAGGGCGAGGAGGAGGCCGTCGAGGCCGCCGACGCGCACGAGGGACAGGACGAGGATCCCGCAGTCGAGGCCGAGAACGATCTGGACGATCTCGACGCGGTGCGCGAGGCGCCCGAGCCGGGCGTCGAGCTCGAGGTGCAGCCGGCCGGCAAGAAGATCCGCTCGCTGCAGGTGCTGTCGGGCGGCGAGAAGTCGATGGCGGCGCTCGGGTTCACGTTCGCCCTGATGCTCGCGCGCCCCAGCCCGTTCTGCGTTCTCGACGAGGTCGACGCCGCGCTCGACGAGGCCAACATCGATCGCTTCCTCGAGCTCGTCAACCGCTTCCGCGATCGCGCGCAGTTCATCGTCATCACGCACCAGGCCGGCACGATGGAGGCCGCCGATGCGCTCTACGGCGTATCGATGCCGGGTAATGGCGTGTCGCAGGTCATCTCGCGGCGTCTGCCCCGCGAGACCGACGGCCCGACGCTGGCTGCCGCACCGGATCTGGCCTAGCCCATGGCCGATCCGCATCAGATGTTCTCTGGGCTCGGCGACGTGCCCGTCGTGGAGCAGGCGCCGCAGGTCGAGCAGGGTGGGGGTGGCTTCTTCCGCCGTCTCGTCGATGGCCTGTCGAAGTCGAGCAAGGCGCTCACCGGCCAGATCCAGTCGATTGCCTTTGACCCCGACGACGCCGAGGCGTGGGAGCAGCTGGAGGAGGCGCTGCTGCTTGCCGATTGCGGCGTGCCGGCGACGGTCGAGATCATCGGCCGACTCGAGCGCCGCGCTGCTGCAGGTGGTCTCACGCCCGGCGCCGATCTCGCACCGGCGCTCGCCGAGGAGATCGCAGACCTCCTGGCGGGGGCCGAGGCGCGCATCGATGTGTCGCACCAGCCGACGGTGATCCTGATGGTCGGCGTCAACGGCACTGGCAAGACGACCACCGTCGGCAAGCTCGCCGAGCACCTGCGTCGCGTCGGCAAGAGCGTCGTGATCGCGGCGGCCGACACCTTCCGGGCCGCGGCCGACGAGCTGCTGCAGGTATGGGCCGAGCGCGCCGACGCCGACTTCGTCGGCTCCGCACACGGCGGCGATCCCGCGGCGGTCGCCTATGACGGCATCGAGGCCGCCGTCGCGCGTGGCCGCGATGTCGTGCTCGTCGACACCGCCGGGCGCCTGCAGAATCAGGTCGGCCTGATGGACGAGCTCGCCAAGATCCGCCGCGTCATCAACGGCCGGATGGAGGGCGCGCCGCACGAGACGCTGCTCGTCGTCGATGCGACCACGGGCCAGAACGGCCTGCAGCAGGCGCGCCTGTTCGGCGAGGCGACGCCGCTCACGGGCATCGTGCTGACGAAGCTCGACGGCACCGCCAAGGGCGGCATCGCGCTGGCGATCGCGCACGAGATCGGCGTGCCGATCAAGCTGATCGGCGTGGGCGAGTCGCTCGACGACCTGCGCCCGTTCGACGCCGACTCCTTCGCCCGCGCGCTGCTCGGCCTCGGCGCCGAGTAGGCCCGCTCCGGCGGGGTTGCGAAGATCCCGGTGATGGCGTCCCCCGTTCTGATCTGGCTTCGTCGCGACCTGCGGCTCGACGATTCGCACGCGATCGCCGCTGCCCTCGAGACGGGGGCACCGCTCGCCTTCCTCTACGTGCTCGATCCGGGGATGAAGGCGCGTGGTGTCGGCCATGCCCAGCTCGGCTTCATCGTCGAGGGACTCGAGGACCTGCACGCGCGGCTGGCCGAGCGCGGGGGAGGGCTGATCGTCCGCCGCGGCGACACCGTCCAGCAGCTCGTGGAGGTCGCGCGCGAGCTCGGTGCCGAGCGCGTCTTCGCCAACCGCGATGAGGAGCCGGCCGCCGGCATCGTCGAGCGCGCGGCGGAAGACGCCCTGCGCGGCGCGGGGATCGAGCTGCTCGTGGTCGACGACGAGGTCAACGTGCCGCACGAGCTGGTGCTGACGAAGGAGGGCAACCCCTGCCGCACGTACTCGGCATACGCCCGCGGCGTGCGGCGCGTGCTGGAGGAGCTGCCCGCCCCGCCACACGACTACGACCTCAAGGGGCGCCTGCACCCGACGCCGGCACCGACGATCCCCACGGTCGAGACGCTCGTCGGCCGGCCCGTGTCGCTGCGCTCCGATGTTCCCGGCGGCGAGACCCACGCGCTGGCGCGCCTGCGCTCGTGGCGTGACGACGGCTTCCTCGCCCGCTACGCCGACGATCGCGACCTCGTGGCCGAGCCCGACGCCACGTCGCGCCTCTCGGGGTATCTGCGGCAGGGCATGCTCTCGCCGCGTCGCGCGCTGCACGTCGCCGACCGCGCCGGGGCGCCGAAGTTCGCGAGCGAGCTTCTGTGGCGCGACTGGTTCAAGTACGTCCTGCACCATCACCCGGATCTCGCCGAGCACTGCATCGATCCGCGCTACGACCAGATCGAGTGGATCGGCACCGACGAGCATTTCGACGCGTGGACGCGCGGCGAGACCGGTTTCGGCATGGTCGACGCGGCCATGCGTCAGCTGCTCGAGACGGGTTCAATTGCCAATCGCGCGCGGATGGTCGCCGCGAGCTTCCTCGTCAAAGATCTCCACATCGACTGGCGTCGAGGCGAGCAGTGGTTCCGTCGGCACCTCACCGACGGCGACCTCGCCTCGAACGCCGGCTCGTGGCAGTGGGTTGCCGGCACCGGTCTCGACGCAGCCCCGTACTTCCGTGTCTTCAATCCGGACCTGCAGGAGAAGAAGTTCGACCCCACTGGCGCCTACGTCAATCGCTGGGCACCCGACCGTCCGCTGCGCATCGTCGACCACGGCCGCGAGCGCGACATCACGCTCGCCGCCTACAAGGCCGTCGCCGCAGAGCTCGCCGACCCGGCGTAGCCGCCGCGCGCACCCCGTGTCAGCGCGTGATCCGTCTCGACGCGCAATCCGCTTTGACGCGGAATCTGCTGCGGCGCGCAATCCGCTTTGGCGCGGAATCTGCTGCGGCGCGCAATCCACCGCCGCGGGCGTTCCATGACGCGATGGGCCCGGGCCCACCATGTCCTTTGCGCCGTCCCGCAAACCCGCATGGGTAAGCCAATGCTCGTGAGCCGTCACACCGAGCGCCCGGCCAACGTCCGCAAATTGGCGAGTTTTCCCCTGTTCTCGCGCAGGGGCGGACGGCGTCCGATGCTCGCATCGAACGCTGGTTCCAGCATCACCGATCCGTCACGCATGACGTGCATGCAGAAGCGCGCGACATCCGCGCAGACCCGCGCGTGGCGCGCGTGGAGTCAGGCCGCTTGCGGGCCGAACAGCTCGGGATAGAGCCGCACGCAGAGCTCTTTCGCCTTGCCGTATTCGGCGTCGGACAGATCGCCGTTGAAGATCTCGCGCAGCTCGCGATCGAACTCGCCGATGAAGCGACCGGCGTAGTCATTCTTCGTCTCGAGCTCGAGACGAATCTGCGAGGGGCCGAGCGGGAAGCGCAGACGATCCCAGCAGAGCTCGACGTGGTGGAGGCCCTGCACGTAGTCGTGCGTGGAGCGACGGTTCTCGAGCTCGCCGATCATCGCCAGCTTCGGCTGCTTGCCGATCACGTCGGCGAGCTTCTCGCGCAGACCGGCTGCATCGAGCGCGTCGAGCATCTCGCCGCCATCCGCGGGGATGTGGTCGACGGGGAACTCGATCTCCTCGCGCTCACGCGCACGATCCGCGCGGCGGGTCGACGGTCCCTTCCAGGTGAGGAACGGCGTGGGCAGGTTCGACTGCCGGCGAATGCGCAGCGAGCAGCCCGCGCGGCGCAGGTCCAGATCGCCGGTGTCGAAGAACGTGTCGCGGATGTCGAAGAGCGCCGAGCCGGCGAGCGCGAAGTTCGCGAGCTCCGCCGGAACCATCAAGGGCTCGTCGCCGGTGTAGAGGTACTGGAGCTCGATTTCCATGCGACCGGAGCATTGTCCCACCCGGTGCGGCGGGCACGCCGCTGCGAGTCCGTATGATCCGAGCACCGGCGCGGCCGGTCCGACACGATGCTCGATTCCCTTTCCGACCGACTTGGCAATGCGCTTGGCGATCTCCGCTCCAGCGGACGCCTGAGCGAAGACGACATCAATACCGCCATGCGCGAGATCCGTCTCGCGCTCCTCGAGGCGGACGTCAACTTCGATGTCGTCAAGCAGTTCGTCGCGAAGGTCAAGGAGCGCGCGCTCGGCGCCGAGGTCTCTGAGAGCCTCTCGCCGGGCCAGGAGGTCGTCAAGATCGTCCATGACGAGCTGACGAAGCTGATGGGCGAGGGCACGACGAAGCTCGCGCTGACGGGCTCGCCCGCCGTCATCCTCGTCTGCGGCCTGCAGGGTTCGGGCAAGACGACGACGTGCGGCAAGCTGGCGAAGCTGATCGAGAAACAGGGCAAGCGCCCGGCGCTCGTGGCCTGCGACGTCTACCGCCCCGCCGCCATCACGCAGCTCGTCACGGTCGGCGGCCAGGCCGGCGTGCCGGTCTACGAGCACGGCACCGAGATGAGCCCGGTGGAGATCGCCAAGCGCGGCATCCAGCAGGCGAAGGAGGAGGGCCGCGACGTCGTCATCGTCGACACCGCCGGCCGCCTCACCGTCGACACGGAGCTGATGGACGAGCTCGTCAAGATCCGCAACGAGGTCAAGCCGACCGACACGCTGCTGGTGCTCGACGCCATGACAGGCCAGGACGCCGTCAACACGGCGCAGAACTTCCAGAAGGCGATCGACTTCAGCGGGCTGATCCTGACGAAGCTCGACGGCGATGCACGCGGCGGCGCGGCGCTGAGCGTCCGCGCCATCACCGGCGTGCCGATCAAGGTCATCACGACCGGCGAGAAGCTCGACCAGATCGAGGAGTTCCATCCCGATCGCCTCGCGTCGCGCATCCTCGGCATGGGCGACGTCCTCAGCCTGATCGAGAAAGCCGAGCAGTTCGTCGACAAGGACAAGGCCGAAGAGCTCGAGCGGAAGATGCGCAAGGCCGAGTTCGGCCTGGACGACATGCTCGATCAGCTGCGCTCGATCCGGAAGATGGGCTCGCTGTCCAGCGTCCTCGGCATGCTCCCCGGCGTCGGCAAGCAGCTGAAGAACGCGAACATCGACGAGGGCCAGCTCGATCGCGTCGAGGCGATCATCCTCTCGATGACGCCGCAGGAGCGCGCCAATCCCAAGCTGATCAACGGGTCGCGCCGCCTGCGCATCGCCAATGGCTCGGGCGTGACGGTCACCGAGGTGAACGCCCTGCTCAAGCAGTACGAGCAGATGAAGAAGATGATGAAGGGCTTCGCCGGGGGCAAGGGCAAGATGCCGAAATTGCCCAAGGGGATGGAATTGCCGCCTGAGTTGCAGGGTTAGGGTAGAGTCCACGCCGTGGTCAAGCTACGCC
>JBPCSK010000148.1:0-8658 GCA_051007275.1 Gaiellales bacterium
CACGCGATCGAGGTCCGCACGCCGGTCTGGATCCCCCTGCCCGACGGCACGCGGCTGCACGCGAGGATCTGGCTGCCCGCCGACGCCGACGAGCATCCCGTGCCCGCGGTGATCGAGTACGGGCCCTACCGCCTGACCGACGGCACCGTGGCGAGCGACGAGCAGGAGATGCGCTGGTTCGCCGGCGAGGGCTACGCCGGCATCCGCATCGACATCCGCGGCACCGGTGAGTCGACCGGCCTGTGTCCCGACGAGTACACGGAGCAGGAGACCCAGGATGGCGTCGACGTGATCGCCTGGATCGCCGCGCAGCCGTGGTGCACCGGCGCGGTCGGCATGACGGGCTACTCGTGGACGGGCTTCAACGGCCTGCAGATCGCGGCGCGGCGTCCGCCGGCCCTGAAGGCCGTGGCCTCGGGCTACTCGACCGACGATCGCTACACCGACGACGTGCACTACCGCGGCGGCCTGATCGACGCGATGGACATGCTGCACTGGAGCGTCTGCATGCACGGCTGGCAGGCACGCCCGCCGGTGCCTGCGATCTACGGCGAGGGCTGGCGCGAGGCGTGGCTCGAGCGCATCAACATCGAGCCCTGGATCGCCCACTGGATGACGCACCAGCGCCGCGACGACTACTGGCGCCACGGCTCGGCGTGCGAGGACTTCGATCAGATCGACACGCCGATTCTCTGCGTGGCCGGCTGGACCGACGGCTACACCGACTCGGCCTTCCGCGTGCTGGCCGGCGTCAAGGGCCCGCGCAAGGCGATCATCGGTCCGTGGGGGCACAACGATCCGATCCACGGTCCGCCGTCGCCGCGCGTCGGCATCCTCGCGGAGCAGACGCGCTGGTTCGACCGCTGGCTCAAGGGCATCGACAGCGGCATCGATGGCGACCCCATGCTGATCGCATACGAGCAGGATCCTGTCGAGCCCGCCCCGCGTCTCGCCGACCGGCCCGGACGCTGGATCGGTGAGGACACGTGGCCGTCGCCGCGCCTGGAGACCCGCGAGCTCGTGCTCGGCCACGGCACGCTCGGCGGTGATCCCGGTGAGAGCCGCGTCTTCCCGATCGAGAGCGTGCAGACCGTCGGCCTCGACGGCGGATCGTGGTGCGCCGACGGCAAGTCCGACGACCTCGCGCTGGACCAGCGCGGCGAGGAGGCGCTCAGCCTCTGCTTCACCTCCGACCCGGTCGACGCGTCGTTCGCGATCCTCGGCCACGCCGTCGCGCGGCTGGCGATCACCGCGGACCAGCCCGTCGCGATGGTGTCGGTGCGCCTCAGCGAGGTGGCGCCGGACGGCTCGTCGCTGCTCATCACGCGCGGCCAGCTAAACCTCTGCCATCGCCACGGCAACGACCGTCCCGAAACGGTCGTGCCGGGCGAGGAGCTGCTCGTCGACGTGCCGCTCGATGCGATCGCACATCGCTTCCAGCCCGGCAACCGCCTGCGTCTGGCGATCTCGCCGTGCTACTGGCCGTGGGCCTGGCCGTCGCCCGCGCCCGTGGTGCTCGGCATCCGCACCGGCGCCTCGTCGCTGCTCCTGCCCGAGCGCCCCGCCTGCCCGGCCGACGCCCTCATGCGTCCGCTCGACCCGCCGCTCGAGCCGCCGATCCCGCCGGTCGAGATGCTGCGTCCCGGCACGGGCGGCAGCCGCACCCGCACCTACGACCCGGCGACGGGCATCACCGAGTCCGTCTTCGACTGGGACATCGGCGGCGCCTGGAAGTACGAGAACGGGATCGTCTGGGAGGACTCGTCGGTCACGACGATGCGGATCAAGGACGACGATCCGCTGTCGGCCGAGGTGATCGTCGAGAACACCTGCCTCTACGACGACGGCGAGCTGACCGTCGACATCGTGGCCCACAGCGAGATGCGCTGCACGGCGACGGACTACCTCGTCTCCTGCTCGCTCACCGTGCAGGAGAACGGCGCCGCGCTGTTCGATCGCACGTGGGACTACGTGTTCCCGCGCGACCACACCTAGCTGTTCGGCCCTTCAGCCTGCAGGGTGGATGCCGTCCGGCCGGACCGGTGGCGATCAACTTCCGATTGGGGTCTGCCCCCACTCGGAAGTTGATCGACGGTCAGGACGGGCAGCGGGCTACATCAGATACCAGTCGAAGAAGCGCTCGAGGCGACGATAGAAGTCGAGCTGCGGCTCGTACCGCTGGAAGCCGTGCCCCTCGGTCGGGTACGTCACGTACTCGAACGTCTTGCCGCCGAGGCGACGCAGCTCGGCGACGAGCTCCTCGGACTGATTCGGGTGCACGCGGATGTCCTGCTCGCCGTGTGCGATCAGCAGCGGCGCCTTGACGTTGGCGAGGCGCAGCACCGGCGAGCCGGCCTCGTAGGCGGCACGGTTCGACGACGGCGGTCCCATCATGCGCTCGAGGTCCTGCACGCCCTCGCGGTCGCCCTGCGCCCACGACGAGCGGATGTCGCAGTCGCCGTACTTGCAGACGCCGAGCTTGAAGCGATGCCGCGGATCGTCGGTGACGGACAGGAGCGCCATGTACGAGCCGTACGACGCGCCGAAGACGCCGAGGCGGTCGCCGTCCACCCAGTCGAGCTCCGTCAGGAAGTCGGCCGCGGCCAGGCAGTCCTTGGTATCGCCAACGCCCCAGTCGTCGTGGTTGAGGCGCTCGAAGGCGCGCCCGTACGACGTCGAGCCGCGGAAGTTGATCGCCAGCCAGGCGTAGCCCTTGTCGACGAAGTACTGCGCGTGGCCGTGCCACTCATCACCGTAGTACGACGTCGGCCCACCGTGCGGGTAGACGATCGCCGGCACCTGCGTATCCCTGCTCGCCCCGGCAGGACGGAACAGGAAGCCATGGATCTCCGTGCCGTCGAAGGAGCGGTACGTGATCTCCTCCGGCCGCACGTGCGGCGCGGTGCGCACCGCGAGCGGTGCCGGCGCGTGCAGCGTCCGCACCTCGCCCGTGACTGAGGCAACGCGGAACTCCGACGGCGTCGACTGGTCGGTGTACTCGGCGACGATGCCGCCGTCGGCGGTCCAGCACGCGCTCGACCATGCTCCGCCGTGCGCGACCGTCGTGACGGCGTGCGTGCGCACGTCGACCGTGACGAGGTCGAAGCGCCCGCGGCGCGCGCGCGTCGCGAGGATCGTCATGCCGTCCGCGCTCCAGGTCGGACCGAAGAAGTCGCCCGCGTCGTGCGTGAGCTGCCGCTCATCGGAGCCGTCGGGGCGGATCAGGTGCAGCTCGAACCAGCCGCTGCGCTCGGAGGCGAACACGATCCACTCGCCGTCGGGCGACCAGGCGGGGAAGCGGTCCGCCAGCTCCGGTGGCGCGCTGATCGTGCGCACGGCGCCGGTCTCGATGTCGGCGACGCAGATCTGGCTCTCGCGCAGATCCTCACGCACCCAGAACACATACGCGATCTCGCGGCCGTCGGGCGAGACCGCGGCACCCCACTCGTCGCCGTGATCGGGGCACTCCACCGTGAGCCGGCGCGGGAACGGATCGGCGATGTCGACGATCGCCAGACGCGAGGTCTGGTCGTCGCGCTCGACGGAGATGACGAGGCGCGCGTCGTCGATCCAGACCGGCGAGGAGCCCTCGACCAGCTGTCGTGCCGGGCCGCCGGCGAGCGGCACGAGCCAGACGTGGCCCTCGTCGCCGTACGCCACGGTCGTGCCGTCGGGCGAGAGCTGCGGCGTGATGTCCTCCCAGAACGGCGCGGGCGCACGGCCCGCGGTGAGGCGCCGCGGCGTGGGATCGTCGAGCGTCATCGTCCAGACGTCCGACGTGTCCGGACGATCCTGGATGAAGACCAGCGTGCGCCCATCGGCCCCGATCGTGAGGCTGCGAGGCCGCTCCGTCACCGCGACGGTCTCGAGGCGCCAGTGCGGCGGGGGCGCCAGATCCTTGCGCGGCGACGCGGGGATGCCCTCGTGCTCGTCCTTGCCGATCCACATGCGGCTACCCATCTGCCTGCCCCTCCTCGACTCCGGTCAGCGCCGCGACCACGAGGCCGCCGAGCGTGGCGGGATCGTAGCCGCCTTCCTGCACCGCCACGATCGGCGCGCCCAGCGCACCGATCCGGCGACCGGCCGCGCGATACCCGGCATGGGTGACGTCGAGCGGGCTGTTGGGGTCGGTCGTGGCCGCGTCGACGCCAAGCGCGAGCACGATCGCATCGGGTGCGAAGGCCGCAACGGTTGCGGCGGCGTCACCGACTGCGGCCAGCCAGGCACCATCATCGGCACCCGGTGCCACCACGAGATTGCGGTTGGCGCCGCTCCCGACCTCGTCGGCCCAGCCCATCACATGCGGAAACCAGCCCGCCGCGGGGTCGACGTGCACCGAGACCGTCAGCACATCGTCGCGGTGCCAGAAGATCTCCTGGGCGCCGTTGCCGTGGTGCGCATCGATATCGATGACGGCCACGCGCTCGGCACCCCCATCACGCAGCGCCTGCGCGGCGATCGCGGCGTTGTTGAGGTAGCACGAGCCGCCGTACGCCGCCCGGCTGACGTGGTGCCCGGGAGGCCGCGTGATCGCGTAGGCGAGCGGCGCGCCGGCCTGCACCAGATCGACCGCGGTGAGCGTCGCGTCGACGCCGCTACGCACCGCGGCCCACGTACCCTCGCCGATCGGCGTCATCGTGTCGAAGCAGTAGAAGCCGGTGCGCGCCCAGACCGCCTCGGGCCGGTGCGGCTCGACCGCGCCGAGCATCGCGCGCGTCGGGAAGAGGTACGGCACCACGAGTCCCTGGCCCGGATCGAGCGGCAGGCCCGCCGCAACCCAGTCGGCATGGGCGTCGCGGAGGAACGCGACGAGGCCCGGGTCGTGCACCGCCACCATCGCGTCGTCGTCGTGCGCCGTGGCGGCGATCACGGTCGCACCGTCCGCCACCAGCGCGTCACGGATCAGCACCGCTCGCTCAGGCAGTTCGTCGTCGGGCAACTGCAGACCTAGCCAGAATTCCGAGCCGGGAGCGTGCAGCAGGCAGTCGTCGTGCCAGACGATCGGGAGCGCTAGAGCCATGAGACGAGGCTAGCCGATACCGCTCCAATGCCGATGGACAAGTGTCTCGGCCTCACGCAGGGTGAGCGTCGCGATCTCGTCGCACGGGACACGCAACTCCTGTTCGAGCACGCGTACGAGATGCGCTGGGAGGGCCGTGCCCCGCTGCGGGTCGAGGGACCCCGGTCGAGGTACCGGTTCACCACTGCTCAGGCACCGCCAGAACGCGTCTTCCGAGACACGCAACTGGTCGCGCAGGATGGCTCGGAAGCGCCCGGGACTCGGCGTCTTCGTCGCGCTGTGCGAGATCTGCGTGCGCGCAAGCGTGCCGTCGGGAAGCGCGCGTGTCCAGATCTCGTGCGCCCCCATGCGACTCAGCTGCCAGCCATCGATTCTGCAGAAACGCCCGATCTCTCCGAAGGATGCTGGTCTCAAACGACGGCGGCGGCTCCGTGCTCGAGCAGCAGTGCCGCCTGCCGATCCGCCGGGGTCAACGCGAAGCGAAGGAGGTACGGCGCGTGGCTGCCGCGGTCGGTCGCCGCGTAGAAGGCAGGACGGTCGAAGTAGTCAGCCGCATACACCCGCGTTTCCTCGACGAGTTCGCCGATGGCGGCCTCAACGGTCGAACCCGCACCGGCCAATCCCATCTGCGGCAGCGTGGCGACGAACTCGCCGTCCTCCGCCACCACCTCGGTGGGGAATACAAAGGCATCGAGCCACGACGCGAGATCGCCCGTCTTGATCAGGACCATCTCGTCACGCGCACCGAACCGCTGCACGATCTGCGGGCGGTGGCCGTTGACGACCTCGTGCATGAGCGCGGAGAACGTTGCCTTGGCCTGCGTGGCAGGCGTGACGGATAGCGGAGCGACAGCGATAGCCATGGACGAAGCCTAGACCGATACGACCTGTTTGTCCAGAGTATTCAAACTGGTCATTTTGCATCAGCGTACACTTGCGCCATGAGTCAGCTGATCGATCCCGAGGACTCCGTGCTCGTGATCATCGACGTGCAGGCGGACTTTCTGGCTCGCGTCGAGGATGCGACCAGGCTGGGGCTGCTGGAGCGCATCGCGTTTCTCGCCGAGAGCGCGCGCTTCTGCGGCATCCCGATCATCGCCTCGGTCGAGTCGCCTGAGGACTGGGGCGGCCTCCACCCCGAGCTGGTCGACGCCGTCGGCGACGCGCCGGTGCTGCGCAAGGTGGTCTTCGGGCTCTGCGGCGATCCGCTCGTCGGTCCCGCTGTGCGCGAGACAGGACGGCGCACCGCGGTGCTCGTCGGGCTCGAGACCGACGTCTGCGTGGCGCAGTCCGCCCTCGGTCTCCTTGACGAGGGCTTCCGCGTCGTCGTCGTCGAGGATGCTGTCGGCTCCCCGGGCACCGCGCACGCTGCCGGTCTCGACCGCATGCGGCGCGCCGGCGCGATCCCCGTCGTGACGAAGCAGCTGCACTACGAGTGGCTGCGCACCGTCGAGAGGTCTCGAGCCTTTCGCGCCGCGCACCCGGACTTCGTCAACCCGCCTGGCGTGCTGCTCTAGCCCCTGCCGCCCGATGGTGCCGATTCGGTAAGCCGGCAGCACGGCGAGCGCCTGAACCGCGTGCAGCGGCTATCCTCATCCGCATGACGACGCTGCGCTCGACCACGGCTTGGCAGGCACTCGCCGCCCATCATCAGACCATCAAGGACGCGACGCTGCGCGAGCTGTTCGCGGGCGACGCGACGCGCGGCGAGGCACTCACCGCAGAGGGCGCCGGGCTGTTCCTCGACTACTCGAAGAACCGCATCACGGCCGAGACGCTGCAGCTGCTCGTGCAGCTCGCCGAGGAGCGCGATCTCGCCGGCCGCCGGACCGCCATGTTCCGCGGCGATCACATCAACGTCTCCGAGGATCGCGCCGTCCTCCACACGGCCCTGCGCCTGCCGAAGTCGGCCACGCTGCACGTCGACGGGCAGGACGTCGTGCACGACGTCCACGAGGTGCTCGACCGCATGGCCGCATTCTCCGAGGACGTCCGCGAGGGGCGCTGGCTCGGCCACACCGGCAAGCGCATCAGGAACGTCGTCAACGTCGGCATCGGCGGCTCCGATCTCGGCCCCGTCATGGCCTACGAGGCGCTCAGGCACTACGCCAAGCGCGACATGACGTTCCGCTTCGTCTCCAACGTCGATTCGACCGACTTCGCCGAGGCCACGATCGACCTCGACCCGGAGGAGACGCTGTTCATCATCGCGTCGAAGACCTTCGGCACGCTCGAGACGATGACGAACGCGCATACCGCGCGCGCCTGGTCGCTCGAGAAGCTCGGTGACGAGGCCGCCGTGGCGAAGCACTTCGTCGCCGTCTCGACCAACGCGCAGCGCGTGGAGGCGTTCGGCATCGACACCAACAACATGTTCCCGTTCTGGGATTGGGTCGGCGGCCGCTACTCGATGGACTCGGCGATCGGCCTCTCCACGATGCTCGCGATCGGCCCGAAGCACTTCCACGAGCTGCTGGCCGGCTTCCACGCGATGGACGAGCACTTCCAGACCGCGCCGCTGCACCAGAACCTGCCGGTGCTGATGGGCCTGCTCGCCGTCTGGTACCGCGACTTCTTCGGCGTGCAGACGATCGGCGTGATGCCGTACGAGCAGTACCTCAAGCGCTTCCCCGCGTATCTGCAGCAGCTGACGATGGAGTCGAACGGCAAGCACGTCACCCTCGACGGCACCCACGTCGACTACGACACCGGTCCGGTCTACTGGGGCGAGCCGGGCACCAACGGGCAGCACAGCTTCTACCAGCTGATCCACCAGGGGACCTCGATCATCCCGGTCGACCTGATCGGCTTCGCGCACTCGCTCAACCCGATCGGCGAGCACCACGACATCCTGATGAGCAACGTCTTCGCCCAGGCCGAGGCGCTCGCGTTCGGCAAGACCGAGGCCGAGGTCCGCGCCGAGGGCACGCCGGAGAACGTCATCCCCCACCGCGTGATGGAGGGCAACCGCCCGACCAACACGATCCTCGCCGATCGCCTGACCCCGCACCTGCTCGGCACCCTCGTCGCCCTCTACGAGCACAGCGTCTTCACGCAGGGCGTGATCTGGGGCATCGACTCGTTCGATCAGTGGGGCGTCGAGCTCGGCAAGGCGCTCGCAGTGAAGATCATCCCCGAGCTCGAGAGCGACGACGAGCCCGACCTCCAGCACGATTCCTCGACCAATGCACTGATCCGGCGCTACCGCGCCATGAAGCGCGCGTAGAACCAAGGAGCACCACCATGGCAACAGCACACCCGATGCAGCTCGGCATGATCGGCCTCGGCCGAATGGGCGCCAACCTCGTCCGCCGCCTGATGCGCGACGGCCACACGTGCGTCGTCTTCGACGTCAACACGAAGGCCGTCGACGAGCTCGTCGCCGAGGGCGCGATCGGCGCCTCGTCGATGGCGGACCTCGTCGCAAAGATGGAGCGCCCGCGCAACGTCTGGATCATGGTGCCGGCTGGTCTCGTGCAGCAGATGGTCGATGAGCTCAAGGACCTCCTCGAGGACGACGACACGCTGATCGACGGCGGCAACTCGTACTACCGCGACGACATCAAGCACGCGAAGGAGCTGGCGGCCAAGGGCATCCACTTCGTCGACTGCGGCACGTCGGGCGGCGTCTGGGGCCT